>PBXZ01000186.1:0-11643 GCA_002729415.1 Candidatus Poribacteria bacterium
GAACAAATATAGACGGCTATATAAATTGTAATCATTCTTTTTGAAATTCGCAAATGGATACGGATTGTACGAAATGATAGGTAATGGAACAGGACATGAATGTCACTATGGTGCTGGCTCGGTTTGACTATACAAAGAAGCAAATGATACTTGCTAACGCAGGTCAGCATNCCTNCCNTTTATTGATTCGTAGTGGCATTTTTGAATCTATTAAAGCCAAAGGCTTAGCGTTGGGAATGATCCTTTCCATCCTGTATAAATCGACCACAGTAGATTTGAAATCAGGAGACCTGTTGTTGTTGATGACCGATGGTATCACAGAACCACGTAATGCTGAAGGTGTGATGCACGAAGAATCAGGATGGTTGAATGAGGTCTTGTCGAACATCCCAGCTGATATGCCAATAGAAGAGGCCGTGGATACCATAATCAATAACGACGCCAACACNTCAAGGCATTTTGCACACACACCAAATGGTTTTCGGCATTGTTAAACATCTGGGTTCCCACTAGTTTTTATTTTTTCTCTTGTCTGGTTTCTAAAATTTGATCCCATGGTTGGACACAACACCGGTCAGACCAATCCTGATATAGACAACTAAGTTTCTTTACCAAGTCTGGATGATCTGCCGATAGATCATTAAGTTCCGTCCGATCTTCTTCCATATTGTAGAGTTCCCATGGTCCCGGGTATTTGGTTACTATTTTCCACTTGCCACAACGAACAGCCCGATTACCTTCATGCTCCCAATAAAGGACTTTGTTATCTCCATTCTGATCGTTAAAAATAGGTACTAAACTAGTACCTTCCATTGCCAGAATCGGATTGCCATTATAATTATCTGGGTATTCCGTTTCGGCTACTTCAAGACAAGTGGACATAATGTCAGGAAGTTGCCCAGGTTGANGGCGCAATTCGCCGCCTGTTTTGACATAATTTGGCCAGTGGACAATCAGNGGGGTAGCGATACCACCTTCGTGAACCCAATGTTTGTATTCACGAAATGGCGTATTGGAAAGATTGGCCCATGGGACTCCATAGCTCTGATAAGTCGTTTCAGGCCCNGGCATGATGTTCGGATCATTTCCTCTTTGAACAGGCCGACCGTCGCGTGTCGTCGGACCACCCCAGACAGGCCAACTAGACTCCATTTTTGCTGGTGGTCTGAGTTCTTCGGCACAACCACCATTATCAGCCAGAAAAAGAATCAGTGTGTTTTCAAGTTGTTTAGATTGTTCCAAAACCTGAATGATGCGGCCAATTCCTCTGTCCATCCGTTCAATCTGTGCCGCATAGACCTCCATTCTTCGCTGATTCCATTCCTTGTGTTCCNCCTCATCCCAAGGTGGTTGCGATGGATCTCGATCACTTAAAGACCCGCATTCTTTTACAAGCCCCATCTCCTTCATCCGCTGTAATCGTTCTTGACGGAGTTGATCCCATCCGGACGCGAATTGGTCTTTATACCTTGCAATATCTTCTTCATGAGCATGTAAAGGCCAATGTGGGGAAGTATAAGCTACATAGGTGAAGAACGGTTGATCCGGTGTGCTCTCTGCGTGGTTCCCAATAAACTTAACAGCTTCGTCACTAATGGCATCCGTCAGGAAATACTCTTCAGGCAATTGATCGTGTGTAATTGGGTCATTATCACGAGTTAATGTGTTTGGTTTCCAGTAGTTGGCCGCNCCCGTAATAATTCCATAAAACTGATCGAAACCGCGTTGACAGGGCCAACTGTGTTTGGGGCCATCGGGATCAGTGTGACGACTAACGTGCCATTTCCCACTCATATAAGTCTTGTAACCGGACGACTGCAAAACCTCAGCAATTGTTACACATCGGTGATTCAAATCCCCGCGGTATCCCTCTAAACCATCGTCCGACACCATGTGTCCNACACCAGTCTGATGTGGGTGGAGACCTGTTAGCATAGAAGCCCGTGATGGGCAGCACCGAGCCGTATTATAGAATTGGGTAAATCGTAGACCATTACTCGCCAGTCCATCCAAATTCGGACTATTAATTTCTCCACCATAACACCCAAGATCAGAAAATCCCATATCGTCATTCAAAATCAGAACAATATTTGGTCTTTGACTTTTCTGCATATTTTCACCTCGCTCCTTTATTAACAAATGTTCGCTTTTTCATATTAGATTTGTTACTTAATTCGCGCTTCTCGCATCGTAATTCCGTTTTCTTTTATCAGGATTCGATCCGACGTACTTACCAGATGTCGCTAATCTCAGTTGTCACTACTAATACTACAGTAAAATCCAAACTTAATTGTTAAGGAGGAAATACATCAGACACATACCAAATATTAATNCCTTTTCATTCATGGTAACTTTTGTCACTGTGGNAATTACTTCTTCCTACCCGTTCATAAAAGATTTTTACTCCAAGCAGTTTGACGTTATTTGCAACAGATCCTAGATAATGGAGGCAGCTACCATGTTGGAGCANCGTCCCAGTATGCCTTCTGACGACGCACTCGGCTGAGTCGTAAACAGGATACAAACCGCTCGGCTNAGAGGATCTGCCCANACAACAGTTCCTGTTGCACCATAATGACCAAATGCACCNGGTGACACTAAGTCTCCAAACGCCGACCAGTCGGCAGTTGGCTGGAGTCTCCAACCGAGACCCCACACACGACCGGATTTGATCTCCGAGGGAATGTTNGGCATTAGAGTTGTTTGNTCGGAAGTCATCGCCTTTGTCGTGGCCAAGCTAAACACNCGAATTCCATCAAATTCTCCCCCATTTATGAATGCTTGGCAGAAACGGAACATATCATTAACTGTTGAAAACATTCCTCCCCAAGGAGCACCAAAATTTCGCCAATACGATTTATTCCATCCCCAGTCAACTTTCTGCATTTCTTCACCAATATTGACGTGAGCAACCCGATCCGTTTGAAGAACACCGATGCCAAGAGATGTATCGTGCATACCAAGAGGGGAAAAAATTTCGCTACGCAGGAATTCTGGCAGGGAAGACCCTGTTATTCTTTCGACAATCTCACCGAGTATAGCGATACCACAGCTTTGATATTGAATACTAGTACCGGCAGGAAAATCAAGTTCCAAGTCGCATATCCTCCGGATAAATTCCTTTAGAGGTGCATGTTTTTCTCGGAGTTGCGTGTTTTCCGGTAGCATATCTGGAAGACCGGAAGTATGTGTCATCAAATGTCGTACGGTAATTACTTCTTTGCCTCTGTTAGCAAATTCGGGAATAATAGAGTAAACGGGATCATCAAGCAAAAGCTTCCCTCTCTCTACCAACAACATAACCGCCGCTGCTGTTACTGGTTTGGTTACGGAAGCAACTAGGAAAATTGTGTCAGGCTGAACCTGTTGGGAATCAGGTAGCAAACTCATGTTCCCAAAACTCCGTGCTTCAATCGGAATGCCATTATCTGCAACCAAGATTGAGGCACCAGGTATACGCCCAGTACCCACCAATCCCTCCAAATAGTGGTAAGCTTGGTTCAATCGTTTTGTTGATATTTTTGTAAGTTTGGCCACAATTGCCTTACCTTCTCATAATTTCTTCTTTGATCTGATATGATAACATCAGTCTATTCTAATTTTCTGATTGTATCAAAACTGTCTTAGGAAGTCCATCTCCCTCCAATTTTCGGATGTCTTTCAAAGTATAAAAAAACCACAAAAATCCGTACCAGCTTAATTTTCTCCTGAATTTTGGCTTCTTTGATATAATTGGATTAGGTAGCTTAAACAGCAGGGGGTTAGAAACCACGTTTTTTGACTCTGCATCTACGATAACAAATGAAATCTGACTGATGGCAAGAGTTTCCGAGTTCGCCCGATGAACACTCGGTTTATTTAAGAGGTAGAAACTCGGATTGACATTAATATGCAGTAAAAATTCATAATGCTGCCAACCATGATCTACATCAATTAGAAAAAACTTAAAGGGGAACAGCTAATGCCAAAAATTCGATTAGCAATTGTCGGTTGTGGGGGCATGGGACATCGCCACATGTATGGGCTGGCCGAGCTTCATCAATTAGGATGGGACCATTTTGATCTCGTTGGTGTCTGCGATCCGGTTAAAGCCAATGCTGAATCCTTGGCCAGTCAAGTTACTGAACAGCTTGGGATATCCCCAACAGTTGTAAATAATCTGGATGATCTGGCGGCTTTAGGTGTTGAAGCTGTCGATGTTACCACCACCCCAAGATATCATCACACAATTGCAATTGAAACTTTAGAACGGGGTTGGCATACGATGGTGGAGAAACCGATGGGACTAACCGTGCGCGCCTGCAATTTAATCCGTCGAGCGTCAGAGGCATCAGATGCAATCTTAAGCGTGGCTGAAAACTATCGTCGTGATCCAATCAATCGTTTAGCTAAAGCCTTACTGGATACTTCTGTCATTGGAGATCCTCGCCTTCTTATACATCATACCATTGGAGGCTCGGATAAGATGATGATTTCGGTATGGCGCCACCAGAAAAACGAAAGTGGTATACTTCTTGACGTTGGAGTACACTTTACAGATATAATGGAATATCTTTTAGGTGATATCGAAACGGTTTATGCCCAAACTAGGCTTCATGAAAAAACTCGCAAAAATCCGACAGCAGGATCGTCGAACCCCACCGGCGTCTATGGTAAATGGCAGAAACAGATGCCAGCTGAGTTTGAGGCAACAGCTGAAGACGCCGCATACGCAACATTGACCTTTAAAAACGGTGCTGTTGGGCAATACATCGAAGATCATGCTGGACATGGTCGAGGCATGTGGGCTCGGCAAATCTACGGTTCAAGTGGATCAATGACGCTTCCCAGTGACCGAGGTGGAGGAAACATCATCTTACATCTTGAAGGTCAAGAGGTTATCGAGGACCAAAAGATCTTGGATTTGGTTCCCAGTTTTCAGCTGGACGATATTACAGCTAGGCTGTTTGGTGGAAATCGATTGTGGCGTTACCAATTTCCGTTTCCAGAGACGGACCGAAAGATTATTGCCATAGAATACGCGGATTTTGCTGAGGCGATTTCCGGTCAACATCAGGTCGAAGTGAATGCCGAGCAAGGTACTAGATCTGTTGCTGCCTCTTACGCCATGATGGAATCCTACCAAATTGGTCGCTTAGTAACTGTTGAGGAAGTGATTACCGAACAGGTTGATAGCTACCAAGAAGAAATTAACGACAGCTTGGGTCTATAAACAACTCGGATAGAAGGAAAATCCATCCGCTAATACTGGCTTAACATACAAAATTCTTAAGAGGGCTTATGAAACTCGGATATAGTACGTGGGGTATGCCAAAAGTTCCCGTTGAAATTGCAATTCGGCATATTTCGGAACTTGGTTTTGATGGTATCGAGTTGACCGTCATTCCTGGTTACACAACAGAGCTTAGCACGCTCAATTCTAGTGAACGTCAACGAATCGCCAAACTATTAAAGGATNACCACTTGCAACTGTCTGCTATCTCAGCACACTCTAATTTACTAGCAACGGATGAGGAAACCTATCAACAAAATATGTGTCGTTTAAAAGGAGGTGTGGATTTGGCAGTTGACCTGGCAGGAGATAACATTATGCCTGCAGTCAATACAACACCTGGTGGCAGCCCAAATCAGTGGGAGGAATTAAAGTCATTTCTTGTTGAACGGATCAATGAATTAGTTGATTACGCAAAATTTCGGGGTGTTACAATTGCGATGGAACCACATGTGGGAGCAATTATCGATACTCCGGATAAAATGCGCGAATGCTTGGACTTGGTTGATTCTCCTTATTTTAAGGTTAATTTCGATATTAGCCATTTTGATGTGGTTGGTTTTACCATTGAGGAAACTGTCGCTGCACTAGCACCACATTCCATTCATACGCACGTCAAAGACCAACGAGGACNACACCCTGATTTTGAGTTTCTTATTCCTGGAGAAGGAGATTTCGATTACATCACTTATTTAAAAGAAATGCAAAAGTACGATTATGATGGATTCATCACGGTTGAAGTTAGCATGATGGTGCAACAACGCAAAGATTACGATCCTTTAGCCGCCGCGACACTTTCTTACCAAACTCTATCCCATGCCTTTACAGCCGCATCGATCGATCGTTAGAAATAATTCAATAGACCCTACTCAGAGACGTCGTTATAATATCGAATTAGTAAGGTAAGCCTCTCGCGTTCGAAAAAATTCTCAGTAAAATGGTAGTATATAAAAATCAAACAACGATCAGAGAAAATCAAACAAAATGTATAATCTTAACGGGCAGGTTGCTTTGGTAACGGGAACAGGTGGTCAGAATGGAATCGGAAGAGCCATCGCCACTCGACTAGCCAGAGAAGGGGCGGATGTTATCCTTAACGACATTGCTATGTGTCCCTATAGTGAGGATGAGAACCCGAATCCATGGGGAGGAATGTCTGCCGTTGTTAAAGAGATCGAGGCTATCGGCCAGCGAGCCATAACCATTGTGGCAGATGTGTCGGATGCAGATCAAGTAAACAACATGGCAACTCAGGCATTGGAGAAGTTTGGCCATATTGATATTTTGGTCAATAATGCGGGCGCTCCTGCTGGAAGTGATCGTGTACCATTAGTGGATCTAGAAGAAGAAGATTGGGACATGGTACATAGAGTGAATGTGAAAGGAACATTTCTCTGTTGTCGGGCGATTGCCCGTCACATGATAGATAAGAATCAAGGCGGCAAAATCATCAACATCTCTTCGTTGGCAGGTAAACGAGGTATAGCACGCTATGCGGCCTATTGCTCATCAAAGTTCGCGGTTATCGGTCTCACTGAGTCACTAGCAAAAGAATTGGCCCCACATCGGATCAATGTCAATGCCATCTGCCCAGGTTTGGTAGATACCGAACGGGTTGATCATATTGCGTCCGCTATAATGCCTGAGGATCTCCCTCCAGCGGAAAAACGCGATCAGCTGGTTCAACAAGCAACAGCGTCAGTCCCATTAAAAAGGATAGCTCAAGGATCGGATGTGGCCAACATGGCCGCATTTCTTGCTTCGTCAGAATCTGACTACCTCACCGGACTTGCCATCACTGTTGCCGGCGGTTCCTAAGGATTCAACTCCTGAAGGTTACAACACGGGTCATGTCGGTCTGGAAAGCCAGCACGATGATGTCATACATGGTGCGCAGGTACTCGCCCAGCCGCTCCAGTGGAACGTTGCGGTTGAGCTTCCCGGCGATTCCGGAATCGATCTTGGGCCGCGGAATTAACAGAATATACTCAGAGTAATGTGGTCAAGTGGGCAGAAGAATATAGGGGTAAGAAGCAAACCCCCTGGCTAAGCTTGCAAGGTGGGACCAAACTGGTATTGGCGGAGAAAGTGGGTAGAGTAACTAAACCGAGTTCATCTCCTACGGGGACTGGTAATCCAGAGGCAGAGATGTGGGAGTTGGTAAAGGGGACAGCAGAAGCCTCAGATATAGAGGATTTCTTGCAAGCTTTTCCAAGAGGGCAGTTTGTAGCTGTGGCTCGATTAAAGTTAAAGCAGTTGCAACGACAGCAACCGAAAATCACTGGCCTGAAGAATAAGTCGGGGATGGTACTGATACCAACTGGTCCGTCAACCCCACCATCTCACCGATCAACAGCAACATTGGATAGAAGTCGTTTTGAATACGGTTATTTGGCCGTCCGGGGAATTTGAAGGTCGCGCTTTCATAATAAGATGCATGTGGAATTGCAACTTCTCAATTTTCAGTATTTCCGATACAACTATAAAAATATAGTTCAGAGGTCTTTTATGTATACAGGCCGAATAGGAAGATGCTATACTCGCTTTTCTGTCTAAGGATTCATGCACTCCTCATCTTATAGATAAGGTTCCATTTATTTATGGCCACAAGGTGCTGGCAGTAGGTAACCAAAAGACGAAGGAAAACTAATGAAAAAAGGAACGACTGTTAGAAGAACTTGGCTGTGGGTCAGTTTGATTCTCACTTCGCTGTTGGGATTATTGTTAACTGGCGCGGCACAAGATAGTGTCTGGACGAGGAAAACTGATATGCCCTACCCAACATATCATATGGGTACGACGGTAATTGACGGGAAATTTTATCTAATGACAGGTTGGCTAGGTGGCGGAGCAAGTCGCTATTTTCACGTGTACGATACTCAGACGGATACCTGGAGCAGGAAAGCCGACATACCATCTTCTGTACTTCCTATACCTATCTCTGGTGCCACCGCCTGCGCGGTTGATGGCAAAATTTATCTCATGGGTGGTGGAGGAGGTGTTCCCCACGTAGCAGGTTCAATCGCTACATTGAAAGTATACAACTTAGCCTCAGGCACTTGGACGCTGAAAGCAGATATACCGACCCCCAGGAGCGCGATAGCCGCTGAAGCGGTGGACGGCAAGATATATGCTTTTGGTGGTGTAGACAAATTGAATGAATGGTGGGGGGCCGTCGTCAAAGGTGGTCCCTTTCTGAATGTGGTAGAAGAATACGATCCGGTGACTGATACCTGGGCTAAGAAAGCAGACATGTCCATCGCACGGTCAAGCATGGCAAGTGCTGTTGTAGATGGGAAAATATACGTCATTGGTGGAGCTGCAAACACCGATGGCATGGCACTAAATACAGTAGAAGAATATGATCCGGTGACTGATACCTGGGCTAAGAAAGCAGACATGCCCACCGCACGGTGGGAACCGAGTGCGGTTGTCGCCGGTGGGAAAATATACGTCATTGGTGGAAATGTACGTCCTCCTTTCCAGAACACAGCTAAGGTTGCTATTGTGGAAATATACGATCCAGTGACAGATACTTGGGCAAATGGTGTGCCGATGAATTTCCCAAGGCAAAAAGTTAGTGCGGGATTAGTTAATGGGGTAATCTATACCATTGGTGGTGCATTTAATGGCTGGCAGAGTCCACTCGTTGAATCCTATGATACCGGTTCGGGAATCCGGATCAAGGCCATCTCACCCTGGCATACCGGTTTTCCTAATCCGCAAGTTGGTACAATCGATGGCGGTGAGCACATCACCATTTCCGGTAATCGTTTCCCTCCCGATTCGATCGTTACCATTGACGGAAATCCATTGACTCAAATGCAGGTGACAGACACACTGATCACTGGTCTGACCCCGCCGGGACACGCTGGTGAGCAGGCAGTGAAGATCACCGCATCCAGTTTGGATTTTCCTGTTTTGGCTGGCAAGTTCATCTACCTCTCTCCTACGGACATAGCCTTGACCGGAATCAGTCCGACCCAAGGGCAACTAAAAGGTGGGAAGATAAGCAAGATTACAGGTGATGGTTTTCTTCCAGGGGCAACGGTCAGCATTGGAAATGTTGAAGTCACCAATGTTGTTGTAACACCGACCATAATTACCTTCACCATCCCATCCGGCACGGCGGGAAAAGTTGATGTATCGGTCAAGAATCCAGACGGAAAATCAAAAATTTTATCCCGAGCTTACACCTATATAGGGCCACCAACCATTGAGTCCATCTTCTCCCGGCAGCAACGGTCCGTTGACCAAACTTTTATCTCCTTGTTAGGTTCACATAACTCCTTGTTAGGTTCATATAATATGAACTCTACCCCTTTGACTATAACGATTGAAGGCACTGGATTTATCCGAACACCAACGGTTCGCTTTGGCACAGTTACAGCTCGAGTAGAGTTCATCTCCTCTGAAGAGTTAGAGGTCCGTCTTCCAAGGGTGTTTGGCGTTGGTCCTCTGGATATAGCTGTGGCTAATCCCGATGGACAGCGTGATATTCTCCCCAGAGGTGTGACGGCCCTCGCCCCGCCAAAGATTAAGAGCATTAAACCAACGAGCGGGGGGGTGGAGGGTTTTACGGAAATCACCATTGTCGGTGAACCGACAGTGGAGTTGGAATTTTCCGGTGCTGACGGTCTAGTGCGTTCGGAAAGTTTCCCCAGCCGCTTCGTTGAGGGTGTAATAGTGCGAATAGGAGAGGTGGAAGCAGATAAGGTGACGGTCCAGTCAGACCATGTTATCATCGCTATAGCACCCGCCAATAATCCCGGCCCCAAAGCTGTTACTGTGATCAATCCCGACAGTTCTGAGGATACCTTCGACAATGCCTTTACTTATAATCCAATCCCCACAATTACCTTGATCAAACCTAATAATGGAAAATTGGATGGAGGAACCAAAATTGAGATAATGGGTGGCGGATTTCTCCCTGGAGCAAGCGTTCAACTAGGAACTGGTAGCTCTTTTACTGACGCCACTTTGGTTAAGGTGATATCTGATGGATTGATAGTGGCTGAAACACCCAATATTCTTGGACACACTGGTGTCATAGACATACGTGTGATTAATCCTGATCGTCAAAAAATCTTGCGTAAAGATGCTTTTACCTATAATATGCAGCCAACCATTAATAAAATTAGCCCTAGATACGGATCAACATCCGGTGGCACAATAATGATAATTGAAGGTGCTGGATTCCTACTAGGAGCTAAAGTCTCTATTGGTAAAAGACCTGCAACGACTGAATACAAGAGTAATTTCCAAATAGAAGCAGTTACACCATCCAACCCTTCAGGCACCTTTGATGTAAAGCTAGTTAATCCAGACGGACAGGAAACTTTAGCACCTGCGGCTTTCCTATCGGTTAGCGAAACAGTATACAATTATCCAAATCCGTTTCGGGCCTCTCAAGNAACCACTTTTCGCTATGTTGCCAATGAAGAGGTGAAAGAGATAAAAGTACAGATTTTTAACCTCAATGGAGAACCGATCGGCCTTTTAAGGCAAAACGGAGGCGGTGAAATAANGTGGCATAATCCGGACCTCAATTTTGGACTTTACGTCTACCAAATGGAGGTNAAACCGGTGACTGGGCAAACCAGAACTTTCCAGAAACTCCTTCAAGTGCAATAAAATACAATATCGTAATCCAAAAAGATATCGTCAAGAAATGATTTAATGTGTCAGAATAAAATGGTGTTTATCCTTACTCCTTTGATTACAATGCACCGATAGTAGATAACCGTAAGACGGAACTAGCTGATGAAAAAAGAAACGATTGTTGGAAGAACTCGGCTTTTGGCCAGTTGGAGTCTCATTTTGCTGTTGGGTTTATCGATAATTGGCGCTGCGCAAGATAGCACCTGGGAAAGAAAAACCGATATGCCAGCCGAGAATAGCCATATGGGTACTGCCCTGGTTGACACCAAGTTTTATCTCATTGCAGGTCATGCGGGAGGTTCAAATCGTTTTTTCAAAGTATACGACACACAGACAGATACCTGGATAATGAAGGCCGATTTACCTGTTTCCATATTTCCCGAACCTATCAGCAGCCTTGGCGCCTGTGAGATTGATGGGAAAATTTATGTCATGGGCGGGGGTGGAGATGGATCAGGAGAAGAACCACCTTTGCCCAGCGCTACTACATTAAAAGTATATACCTTAGCTTCAGATAGTTGGACGTTGAAAGCGAATATGCCGACTCTCAGGACCGAATTGTCTGCTGTGGCAGTTAACGGCAAGATTTATGTCATTGGCGGTGTAGCCCGGTCGAGTGGTTGGTATATGGACTTGGCAGAGGCTACAGCAGACGAACTGGTATCTGCTGTAGAAGTCTACGATCCAGAAACTGATACCTGGACCAGGAA
>PBXZ01000187.1:0-9370 GCA_002729415.1 Candidatus Poribacteria bacterium
CATCAATTCGTATCGGTGGTCGTTTCCTTCCCAACCATGATGTGTGTTCAGGATCCGGCCAATCTCCGGATCGTCGATATCCGACGTATCGAAGTTCCGAACCTGTGGTTTCGTCGGATTCAGGCGCAACTTGTACATGTAGCGGTCTTGGTCTGTATGGTTGCTCCGCCCTCCGTGCCAGACACGCGTATTCCACACGTAGATCGTGCCACCTGGGCAAGTAGCCCAGATCTTACCGACAACATGCTGGTACCCACGGATCTCAAACGTCCGGACATTTCGAAAATGCGATCCCGGTATCAAGAATGTCCCGCCCATCTCGTCGGTCGTGTCGACCGGAAAGAACGACAACTGAATGTCGAAGTAATTCTGACGGAAGTCGATCACCGAGTCCTGATGCATATTAGGCCCCATAGTTGTTTGTGCTCTCACTAGGTGAGCGGCATGGTGATCGTATAGTGGTTCCGGTCCGATCAGTGAGTGAATAAGTCCTTTCACCTTCGGTAGCCGAAAGGTTTCACCCAAGGCCGTGTTTCTCGGCCACGTCTCCTCGAACGACGTGCCTACAGCGAGATAGCCCTTGTTGTTTTCCATCTCCTTGCGGCATGCTTCGCACAGATCCTTAGGTACCATCTCCTCACACTTTAGGTATCCAGAGGCAACAAACCTCGCCATATCCTTCGATGAAATAAGATGTTCCATAAACTAACTTTCTTCCTCTTCCAGTTGCATCTCGCTAAAACGAGATGGTACCGTCTGTTATGGCAAGGCCCCAGTTCGTCATCTACCTCGGATCGATGTTTGTGGTAGCTCATCTGGATGACCTGCCATCCGTCACGCNTCGCCTCCATCGCATTCTTNTACGGGGGATGTATTCCTCAATAAGATCTTTGGTTCCAGTTCTTTTTGATGCCTCGTAGCGAGCCCACGCGGTCGGTGCGGCACCGAGTTTGGGACTGGGCTGGAACAAAGAATATCTTGAACTTTGGNCATAGCCATTATTTCCCAAAATGNATTTGCTTCCTAGAGGTCAGAGGTTTTTTATAAAACCCAAAGCAACGCTTAATCTTCCCACTTGGCAACCAATACAACGATATTTCCCAGCTACAATAATCCATAAATAATGGTTTGTCAAGTCCTTCTGTGCGAGCGGTTATATTTAAGATTTCCGTTCTAGCTTTGCTAACTAGAGCAAAACCGAAAAAACCTTGCAGTAGCAAATAATCAACTGAGTCAATCTGTTGCCGCAGGGCAGAAATGTCTCCTATCAGGTGGTTGCTGTCTTCCAATTGAAGATGGGTTGTCAAAAAAATCTCTTACGCACCACACGAGCACTACTTCAGTACCATCAGGCACCTTAGCAAGCTTAGTGACTATGGGATGATCTAAGTATGTCATGTTTTTTTACCTTTATATCCTGATGGCATCTTACTTTGTCTTAAGCTGATGCATTAATTGTTGCTCCATACTGAGAGTTACACCACCACCAACCAGTAGCAAACTGCCATTGGCATCCCCATCTGTATAGCCTGTTGATAAGCCATTAAGCAACAGACCAATAAAGTCAATCCGTTCATCTAACCTCTCTGTCACTTAGAAAGTAACGTTAGGCAGGCTTCAGCTCTGCCAGCTGGAAGCGTCAGTTCTAACCCAGCCTCCNCGTTTTGACGTTTGATAGTTTGTATAGCATAGCAAAAATCCCCATCATCCATGTCCGCACTTGCTGGTAGGCTCCAGGCTTCTATCCTACCAGCCGCAAAAAATTACAACTAGTAGTTTAGATATTCCAGTCGCTCCACAGATTTTCGGATGTTGGCACTTCGTTATCCTCTGTGAAGTTGTGGGCGTCGACCCACCATTGCTCGCACTTACCGGGACCGTACTGTTCGTCGTCATCNAAGAACGTNCGTCCATCTTTNTGAAANTCACATGGAATCACNATACGAATACACGGNCTNCCATCTANCGCTGAATAGTTTTTGCCCGATGAATGCAGGATTCGCGGATGCCAGAAGACTACATCCCCAGGTGATCCAATACACTCNGCAGGAGCAATAGTACTCACTGTTTGNTCACGTTCANAGAGAAACGCCTCCAATCTCTCNTGTGTATTAATTTGGGTNCTATGNCTGGTATCCCAGAAGGGGTAGAGGTTGATATGCGAGCCNGGCCAAACNCAAAATCCTCCGCATCTCGGTGGGGTTTCGGTNACAATNACCATAGCAGANANATCAGCTGGAATAACGTCCGCGTGAGGNCTCAANCTCATGGGGNTTCCGGNAGGCGNNGGAGACACACCATAGAGACCACGTACCCTTTTGGTCGGACGTACCGGCTTGCCAATGAACTGCTCGACGACTCGTTGCACGTTTGGGTGGTTTGCNCTTAACGCNANCATGTAAGGTTCCGTGCCGAATCGNNCAAGTGATTGAAACTTTAATCCTAATGACGATGTACGGCCTAGGAGCTGACTATCTTCTATCGTCAGTTTCTTATTGGCCTGCATGAACCAAGTCTCGCTATCATCACGGTCCATAAAATAGGCTGGCATATGCTCCCAGTAATAGTCCACAAGACAATCGAATCCCTTCTGATCGTCGATCAGGCCTCGTTTGACAATGAAGCCTTGCGACTTGAAATGCGCAATCTCCTGGTGTGATAACTCGACCTGGTCAGCCCCGACGAGGCGATCTTCATACGGAACAGGCTCCAGTATTTGGACTTCTTGGCTAATAGGGTGTTGGTAGATAGGATGAGTACGCCCACTATAATTGGCCGGTGAAGGTATTGGAGTATCCTGCATCGGCTCAGTGAGTCCCTTTAGGGAAGCCTGTTCCTCAGGTTTCAGATTCANTTTTTTCTCCAGTCTATTTGCTTTTCATGCTTACTGCTCCGATTAAACCAGTCCAGTTGAAAGCAGTAGTGGTGCTNAATTACCGTCGGAGGTCAGTTGATTNAGTGGGGGAAAGCAACTNGTCACGTCNTNACAACATCAACGATGNNCNAAAGCAAAAGACACTAAGTGGNCGGCAAGCAATTATATAAGCCCNCNGCTAATCAACTAGGGGGATGCCCGACCTATGATTATTTCTTGTCCTAGGTGGTTGGGGCGGNGTCTTTTCTAAACACAGCTCAAACTCAACACCAGCACAGNCTTACCCCNGTCTGAGCCAATGNCTAGAAGNTAGCACATCGNCAAAANNATGTAAAGNATTCTTGGTTATCCAGGTCAGAANCAGTNGGTNCTGACCTGANTTAATCCNNCAATTATTGNCTGNGTTAAAGTGTACAATCAGGTTGGAGTTAAAGGCTGTTTTTTTAATGTGAGTTTTCGCTGTGTTGGAAGGAAACAACCATATGAGAGAGCAGAAAAGGGTACTAACTAAGGGGGAGTTGATATCCGCCCGCCCTCTCCTACTAGTAGAGATTAACCAGCATAAGTGCGGAATATCCTCAAGCATATAGTGCAGCCATTGCGTACCTGAGGTTACTCAACGAGCTTGGGCTGTCTCATAGTAACATGATGGAGTATATTCTTCAAACCCAGTTGTTTCCTTGTCCACAGTATAGAGGCTGAATATGTTTGCAGATATAAACCTACAGATGAAGTACTTGCAAAAACAAGTAGAAATGCTAAAATAAAAAGATGAGTTACACAATACTTGGATGGTTTTTGCATTCAGTCATTTTTGCGTCTTCACGCAAAATCCGGGTTCGAATAAAACAATACGGATATTGCCAAACAAATCAGCATCTGTATTCCCACACACTAATAGCATATGGAGACACTGTCTTGATAGGTGTAGTGATTGATGTTTCCTAATTACAGGTATCCGACAAGTGAGAAAAAATGAATCGTAAGCAATTTGTGCGGAGTATGATAGGAGGATCATTAGCGCTTTCTTTCCCAAATCAACTCGTGGCTAAAAAAGGTTCCCGAAGCAATCCCAATATCATCCTTATTATGGCTGATGATCTAGGTTGGAATGAACTTGGTTTCATGGGCCAACAGAAAATCAAAACACCAAACATCGATAAGCTTGCTACAGAAGGAATTCGATTCAACCAGTTCTACTCAGGCTCCGCAGTTTGTGCCCCATCACGATGTAATCTTATAACAGGTAATCATGGAGGACATGCTTATATAAGAAACAACAAAGAAATTAAGAATAAAGGCCACATTTTCGGAGGACAGTTGCCTCTGCCAGAAGACGAACCAAGCATTGCCAAAACCCTGAAAGCTGCGGGTTATACAACCGGTTGCTTTGGTAAGTGGGGACTTGGTGCCGTTGGGACAACAGGTGATCCATTGAACCAAGGATTCGATCGATTCTACGGCTATAATTGCCAACGCCACGCACATAATCTATATCCAAAATATTTGGTGAACAACCAAACAAACGAGCCGCTTCAAGGAAACACGCGTGGTCACACAGGAGAAACGTATGCGCCGCAACGGATTGCTGACGAGATGCTTGAATTTGTGAGTAAAAACAATAGAAACCCGTTCTTTTTGTATTATCCAACTGTGTTACCACACTTGCCATTACAGGTTCCAGAAGAGGATCTCAAACAATATAAAGGTTTATGGCCCGAGACGCCATACAATGGACGTAGTTACCAACCACACCCAACACCAAAGGCTTGTTATGCAGCCATGATTAGTTTCTTTGACAAGCAGATTGGTCGTCTCGTGTCACGTCTGAAACGACTTGATCTTGATAATAATACGATTATCCTATTTACTTCGGACAATGGCACAACGCATCTCCGTTCTCAGGTCGACTATGATTTTTTCGAAAGTGTCGGCCCTCTGCGTGGACTGAAAGGTTCTCTCTACGAAGGGGGCATACGTGTACCACTTATCGCACGTTGGCCCGGTATGATCGTCCCAAAAACGGAGTCAGAGCATCTTGCCGCGAACTACGACCTGCCAGCAACTATTGCAGAAATTGTCGGGGTGAAATTTGCTGAGAATACGGACGGCCTCAGTTTTCTCCCTTCGCTGCTTGGAAAGCAGGAGGCGCAGAAAGGACACTCACATCTGTTCTGGGATTTTGCTGGTTATGGAGGACAAATCGCCGTACGCATAGGGAAATGGAAAGGAATCAAGAAAAACCTTCGTAAGAAACCACATGTATCCCTTGAGCTATATAACCTTGAAGAAGATATCAGCGAAACACACAATGTTGCTAATGAGTATCCAGACATCGTAGAAAAAATAGAAGAAATAATGTTCTTGGAGAGGACTCCCCCTGAAACCAAGGAGTTTCGTTTTGGTACATACCAAGATCGGGAAGGATTAAATTAAGAGTCAGTTTCAATTCCTACCCAAGGCACCTAACTCTCGTATTCGACAGATGAGATTGAGGGTATGTCTTATCGTATCAGAATTAACAACNGGTTACACAACTGGTTGATTTGTAATTGAGAACTATCGCAATTTACCCTATGAGCAATACGATTTTCATTTTTGTAACACTAAGAATTCATTGAAGATAACACTTCATTTTGCAATTTCAANACTGTCCCTTTTTGCTATCAGTTGTAATTCTATGTCAAACGATCATTCGCAACTCCAAACTAATGAGACNCTAGTNGACAAATGTGCTAACTTTCAAACGGTTANGCTATTCGAGTTTTTNAGAGATAGTNCGAACAAGGGTATACTCTTTGGTCATCAAGATGATTTAGCCTACGGAGTCAATTGGCAGTCTGAATCAGGTCGTTCGGACATAAAAGAGGTCTGCGGCCAATATCCAGCTGTATTTGGATGGGATATTGGTGGGATTGGTCAAGATCAGAATTTAGATGGCTTGAATTTTGATGACATAATTGCCTGGATCCANNAAGCNCATCGNATGGGCGGAATTATTACTATCAGTATGCATCTTGATAATCCGCTAACCGGCAACNACNCCTGGGATAATACGCCAGCAGTGGACAAAATACTACCANGNAAATCTCATCATAAAGAATATTTGTCAACGCTTCGATTNGTAGCTGACTTTCTTGGCAAACTCAAAGATAAACAAGATCAGTATATTCCCGTTATTTTTCGACCATACCACGAACACAACCACACTTGGTCTTGGTGGGGAAAGAGTAGCTGTTCTAAAGATACTTTTATTGCGCTTTGGAAAATGACCATTGATTTTCTTAGAANAGATTGTCATCTACATCATTTGTTATATNCAATTTCCCCCCAAGANCCNGAAAATATAGACCAATACCTAAATCGGTATCCAGGTGACNATTATGTTGATATACTAGGACTGGATAGTTACAGTCTATGGAACCAANACTCGGTTTCCCAATTGGCAAAGATCTTATCTGATTTGAGCGTATTAGCCANAGATCGNGGAAAAGTAGCAGCCTTAACGGAAGNAGGAATTGAAAACGTCACCATTCCAGATTGGTGGACGAATTATTTGTTGCNTGCATTGNGNAACAAAGAATACCCAAATAACATGGCTTGGGCTTTAANCTGGAGAAATGAGTCTAAGAATCATCACTTTGGTCCTTACCAAGAACATTCCAGNCAAAAGGACTTTCTAAANTTTTTTCAAGATCCAATTACGCTATTCTTATCAGNCATAGAAANCTTTTGAGTNCCAACATTGGCAGTGAATCGCGGATAGGCCTACCAAACTACCCCATTTCANNAGAGACAAAACGGAAAAAAATCATGGATGCAATCCCATTATAAACGACAAAGCATTACTCGTCGCATCCGATGACNGTANCTTTCCAGCCATTCCCNTCACAGTTTGGNTTGGTGATGATGGGTTCAGAANNTNGAGACCTANGCAAAAAGNGATATTGCCAACCACAGCGGTCCAACTCTTGTANNGNTCATATANNTNAACATGNAAGTACCTNCCCCATCNAGAAANGGATAACCTGAGATNAATGGGACAATCNTTAAAATGTATCCAGTTCCACGGTATAAGCTAGTCTTGCTGACTTCACCTTTNCTNGTTCATTCGGCTTTCTTGTGNCCAAATTTAAAGCANAAATATATCTGNACTGGAACACTCTCNATTACAAAAACACTTTCCANCTAGANACACAAGGTTTTAGGGTTCGATCATCCCAATACGCTCTTGTCTTCCCCAACTCCCAAGGGCTAGAACCAACAAACTCGCTTTTACAGCCATCCAATTCCATTGTTCTTTTTTGGAGATCCAAGGTTACGATACCATAGATCGAATCCTGATAAGGAACTGTATACTTGATCCAAGGATATTGCCTGTCTATCTCTTGGCTGTAACGAACTTCCAAAAATTCTTCGCCGATCCAATAATAGGAGGCACTGTTGATTTGAGAATAGAGAATATTATTGACCCAACGAACATAATCGCGATGATGGTGCCCCGAGAAACAGGCTATCACTTTTCGAAAGCCTGCCTGACGATTAACTTCTTCTAATAAGCTACGGATCTCGCTTCCATTTTTGATACTACCATCCGTTTCAAGTTCAATACTTTGATGAACAAAAATTATGGAGCAAGCATCTGTTTGTTTTAGATCTTCATACAGCCACGCAATCTGGTCATCATCTATATAACACGGATAACCAGATTGGTGTCCCACTGGCACGTCATTCCCATCGAGTACAATAAAATGTACCCCCCTGTGGTCAAAAGAGTAGAATCGAGCATCCATTCCCCAATAGTCAACCGTCTGCTGACGAGTGAACCCACCATCTGTATCGTGGTTTCCTAAGACATGGTAACTTGGATTTTGGAATTGATTCCAGATTTGAGTAAAATCCCAATTTTCCGATTTTGGTACGCAGAAATCACCCAGCTGAATGATAAAATCAACTTGTTCTTGAATCATATGATCAATAAAAGACTGTAATCGAAAGTCAGCATCGTGCATCACATCTTTGTGAATATCAGCAATGATACCAAATCGAACTCTAGTTGGAGGCAGTTGATAACGAGTCAATTGTTCTCACCCTTTTCCCCTGGATAAAAGTCATGGTTAAATTGTGGATAGGGAACCTTCATCTCTTAAAAGTTGTGTAAATAGTAACTTCTTCTCCAAATCAAACGAAGTTACTAACATCTCTAATAAGCTGTTGCTGGCACAGGACATGCAATGCAAAAAGCATTGCTAAAAATCACTGATCAAACTGTATCTTCGGTACAGACATACTGTCAAAAAAAAGCACAGGGTATATGACTTGTAGGAGATGTGTTTTTTAAATTTCCAGAACCTATTTTAACAGCCATGGGAAAAGTCGTGAAGGGAAATGTAGAACTAAAGATTATTCAAGGAAAATGAAGACAAGAAAAAAGTGCCAACTAGAGCTTAGTTGCCCCTGATACTTCGCACCTAATATATTCTAGATACGAGTTTGAAGTTCATAGCAAAGAGAAGGATTTAGATTTGATAGCCAATGTTGACAGATAAAAGGATTCGATGAAACCAGCGAATCGAATCGTGCACTATCGTTTAGAACAACTTGAAAATAGAAATTTACCCACAGACTCTCCAATATAGGCCAGTGTCTGGCGAAATTTGGCTACCTCAGCCATTCGCATCATCTCTTCAAAGGCTAATCCGCCAGTAATTCGGCTAAGTTCGGGATCGCAACTTTGGGTTACCGGGTCAAGTTCTAATTGCTGTAAAAGTCTCAGGGTTCTAATTTTTTGATATCGCCGATTTTCACCCATAACTACATACAATAGTTGTTTGTGCTGGGGTAACCAACCTTCAGGAAATTTCTCTGCCAATTTCCCACAAGGTTGTGTCAGACGCATGAAATGAGCTTGTACTGATTCAACGGGAGTTTCAGCTAGATTGAACATGAGATCGGCCCAATCGATTTGACACTCAGTCCGACCAAAATAATGGAAAGAGAATAGGTCTTGAATAGGGCGATTTTGTGACGTATAGGTTCCATTCAGCAGATATAGATCTAAGCCTGGCTGAATTGACTTAATTAGCGCATCACCGATAACGTGGCTAATCCAACCCATAACATAGGCTACTCGTCGTTCTGGCCGCCTATAAAAGTTAAAGGTGTCAGCTACCACCGCCTCAAAATAGTCAGGTAATTGCGACCATTCCAAACGGAACTTGGCTTGCTCCTTCTGCCACCCAAACAGCAGATGCGATCGTCCGTAGAACATTCGATGAATTCTTTGAGGTTTGTAAGAGACACCATCGAATGTCAGAGTATATGGATGCAGAGGGATGTGGTCCTCTGGACAACGATCTGGGTGGTTGCCACCATAGCCGTATTCCCCACCGCATACTATGCATCGACCACCAGGCAACGTCATTATGTCAGCCCCAAAATAGGCTCCAGCTAGATAACTATCCAAGTGCTCGTCAATCAATTGGGCGATTTTAG
>PBXZ01000188.1:0-17065 GCA_002729415.1 Candidatus Poribacteria bacterium
CTTTCGCACCATACCAACTCACGCCTACAACCGGATGCCTTTCAAAGCCTAATTGAACTTGATATCCATTGTTAATTTGCTCAATCTTCGTGGTCTTGGAGTTCAGGCTAATCAATTCCCTGCCATCTGTGTCGATGACACTCTGACGACTATTCAAAAAGCTGATATACTCAGCATTTGTAACTTCAAATCGATCAACATCAAATGCTAAGATAAAAATTGTATTGCCCGGTTTTTCTGAAATGCCGCTGTCTATACCAACCACAAAATCACTCTCGGGAATTCTAATCATCTGGTCAGGTGGTCGCAGGTCAACTTGGTTATTATCTACTGGTTGCTCTTCAGGTTGATTTATTATTGGTTGATCTACGCTGAATACAANAATNGTAATCGGAAGTTTGGTATGGAATTCGTCATCACTAGCTATCAANGTAACNGGGATTTCAGNTTTAAGGTCTTTCGCAGATACAAAATCAAACGATGGGTTCCATCGAATTCGATTCTCTTCAAACTGAGCATCGCTCGGTAAACCTGTNGCAGTGTAGGTGAGCAAATCGCCATTTTGATCATATGCNTGCACCTCGCTATCAAGCANTTCNCCTTCATTAACTACTAATTTTGGTGTTGGGTTATCTTTTACTTCAAGCACGCCGATTTTAGTAAAGACTGGTGCAACATTAATAGATTTTACCTTGATATCAAGGTCTAGAAAGGTTGAACGACCATCTTTCGTTTCTGCCGAAAATCTTATTTTCTTCTCTCCTGCCTGGGAGAAATCGGGCGTCCATCGAAATAGATTGTGATTTGAGTCGAAGTTGGCATTATCGATTGGCGTAAACAATTGTATTACGGCTGCTAGCGAACAGTCGACTTGGATTTCAATGGTTTCTCCGACTGTGATAACATAAGGTGGTAGGGGAATTGTCTTCAATACCAATGCCTTCTGCTTTCTAGCTACTACTTGCTTTTTTTTCGGCTTTACTCGTTTTGCTATACTTCTTTTTTGTACTTCTCCACCAAGCCAAACTTCCCCCTTGTCGGTTGCAAAAGCAAATTGCCTGCCATTTCCCGTACAGTCCAGATTTCGAATAGGTGTATTTACTTGTTTGTATCGATATGTTTTGGCGACTCGATTAGCAGATAGATCCCATACCTGTATTGTATTGTTCGACGATACAGCAATAGCAATATTAGGTTGACGTGCAAAACAAAAACTTACGATTTTATCGTCAGACTCTATCTGGTTGAGGACATGGCCTGTTTGGCAGTCTCTCACTTCCACAGTGCCATTACGGACAAATGCCATTTGATTACCTGGCGAGTTGAATGCCAACATATCCATATCAATCCCAGATCCGTTTAGATTTTCCCATAATGTTTTTCTGAAACTGTGGAAACTGATTTTATCATTCCGAAGAATTGCGAATTGATGCGTAATTGTTGGGCTGAAACGAAGTCCTGTTACATCACTGTAATTCACACCAATGACCTGCTTCGGTTCGGTTTGACCAATACTGAATTTCAAAAGCGTCCCATCGATTAAACCAACGCACAATCCTGATGGTATAAACCAGATATCAGCGACTTCCCTTGCAACCTGTTTTGCTTGAATAGTGAACACTTTATTCTTATCTCGGATATCCCAAACGTGGATTGTGTTAGTGCTCATGAGAACTGCAATCCAATTTTTCTTTACTTCAAAAGTAACTCGTTTAGGTATGTCAGAGAGATGAATCTCGGAAACCTTATTTCGTTTTTTGGCATTATATAAGTTCACACTATTTGAGGTAGTAGCTGCAAAGATCCTATCGTCGGTACTATAATACAAACCATGAACTTTTTGATGGGTTTTATCAATTAGGATTTGTGAGCCTAACTCAAATCCTACGCCTAAAAAAACAAAGATAAATAGAAAAAGAACGAGGATCCTGAACATCGTGAATTCCTGAAATTTCCCTCAAAATCGGATTGTATCGTTATTAANCAAAATCACATGTACCAAAGTTATAGTATCACATGAAAATCATGTTTTTAGANTGGAACNAGCATTATTGTCAAATTTCTGTATNNAGAGTTTACCATCTAAATTCCCCCNGCTGANTTCGATAGACATAGATGCTTTCGAATCTATGGTTGGTAGCCATATCAACTNCAAACGGTCCTGCANTCTAGGANACTAAGCCCAATACATGAGNAGACGTTGCATTTGGTANNACACTATCTACTACAATCTCNTAGGATTCACTACCTCTTGGCTATNTTAGATGAGTTCATCATCAACGTTAGAATTTCAACTTCGATCTCAAAGTCACTAAGCAGAAAAAGCAAGGTCTAATTTTCGCCCAGTAAAACTTTCAATTCACCAATCTGCGTGTAAGCTTTTTGCTTNGTCATATTGGCATATTTTTCCGGAATTAAGCTTTGATATGANCATTCGACGAATGCCAATAATTCCTGCAGNTGCCGTTGCAAGCTGATGTCGGCAGGAATNAAATCGTACCCAGTTTCTAAAATTTCANCCGCAGTCAGGTTCCTCGANGTAAGATGTTTCTTGCGTTCCAGNTTGGTTAAAAGTTGGATAAAATCAGCTGGAGAATAGTTAGCNGTATGATGCAAAAACCGTTGTTTTTGATCTGCAAGAAAGTCATCGAGCGATAGTCCTACTTTTGACATGACAAAATCGATAAATTCTTCACGCTCTTGTCCTTCTGGATCAAAGACAGGCAAGTGTTCGCCCGCACGTCCGGTTCTTTTGATATCTGGTTCTAGCTTATCCGGCCTAGCAGTGATGATTATCCAGATGATTTTCCCACGGTTATTTGGGTCACTCATCATCCTCAAAATTGCCCCAAAAAGTCGTTTGTCGACATCATGTGTACCAGCACCCCGACCTCCAAGCTCTGTGTCTGCCTCGTCATAGATCACCATTACATTTCCCATAACCTCAAGGATTGAACGAATTTTCTCCCATGTCATTTCAGTCTGTCCTACATACTGACCACGAACATTTTTGATAATTACTGGTAAGTAACCACATTCTTTGGCAAATGCCTTGAAAGTATAGGTTTTACCCACACCGTTTGGGCCAGGCACCAGAATTCCAGTTGGCATCAAGTCAGGTTTTCCGCTCATGATGAAAGACTTCATTTCTTCCAACTTAGCTAGTAACTTTTTAGACCCAATTACATCAGAAAAATCATAGTTAATAATTGGGAATTCAATATTCCCACTGAGTTCCTTTTCAATTACTTCCTGCGTAAGCTTAAATATCATTTCAGCAGTTAGCTTCGTGTCAGTATGATTTGCTTGCATAAACATCTTCTGTAAATCTTGCAGTGTCAAGCCACCGGTATAGAAAACGGCATCTTTTTCTTTTAGTCCCAAACTAACCTGATGCTGCTTTTTGAGAAACCGGAGATACCTTTGCCGTTGTGTGTCGTTTGGACGAGGCACTTGGATAGCGGTGACAAAAGGGAGTTCAACCACCATTTTATTTAGTTCTGCCAGCGTTTGTGTTACTAGAACAGCCAAGTGGCGTCCACGAACAAAGGACGGATCCGTAAACCACTGATGGAAGATCATTGCTTTCCGTTGTTCAACCTCGTTCAGATGATTACTTTCCTGGCGGTGAATCAATGATTCAACATGATTGATTATGAAGCCCCATCCTTGCTTTTCGGAGTTAATAGTATTAAGGCTAATTTTGCTCAATTCCTGCAGGAAAACCAATGCTTGCAGTGGATGTTGGATACTATCCTGCATATATTTCTGAAGTTCAGCTTTTCCCAAGAGGGTCTCAACAATATCCAAGTCATCTTGATTCCGAAACTGAACACCACTGATCAGATCATAATAGGCAATGATACGCCTTTGATTGCCTTCTGGAGGATCCATCAGTCGTTTGAGACAGTCAATTAATGTATAGAACTGATCTTTCCCCAGCGAATATAGATCACGTACGTTTCCGTATAATATGAATTGATTGCTCTGACCAGAATTGAACTTCTCAATAATTGTTTGTAGAAATTTTGGTGCTGATTTCCAGTTCATTTTCCTAAGCCTACTCCATCTTGAAAATTAGGAAAGGTTACCCTTGCAGAGGGATAATCTCGTATTATGGCATCTTTATGAAGATTATGCAATCGCTTAGACTACAAGGTGTTTAGAGGGGTAATTGAGTCGGAAAATTTAACTGGTGTGGAATTATGAGTGCTTAATGAATAGGTTAAATGATTCGTTGGATGAAGAATCTCTCAATTCCGCTAAGCTTTAACCTGAGGATCAATACCAAAATCTACCAGCTCTTGATTGACTTTTTTAGCCACTTCTACTTCATCTCGTAGTTTGGCGACTTGTTGCTCTAGACGCGAAGTGTGATCGGCTGACTGCGGTTGAGATACAAGGAGGATGGTGCCCCGAAGCGAAGATTGCGCAGTAATGATGTCCTGTTCTAATTGTTCGATTGTTGTTTCTAATTTTTTAAGTTGGTTAAGCTCGTTGGTTAGTGCTTGTATTGTTTCACGGAATTCCCTCTTGAGGTTGGTATCTTTTTCATCCTCATACTTTTTTTTGGTTTCATTCAGGTTTTGATGCAACTTTTGAACGTCGAACTGTTCTAACAGCGATTTATAAGTGACTCGGTTTTTCAAAGATTTTATGGATTCGAAAGTAACCTCTTTGGACATCTTTACCAATTGATTGACCACCAATTGATTGCCTAAATTCATTATCTTTTCATCAAGTATTTGCTCCAGTTTGATCAAATTTTCAAAATGGGATCTACCGCGTTCATCGAGTTTCTGATGAAGTTCATCTCGGTTCTCCTGATCTAGGCGAATTCGTTCCTCGTCGCTATGTTGAATTTGGTCTTCGATTTGCTGTTGTATCCGCTTACGCGGTGCTTTACCTAGAAGAAAATAGTATGACAACGATATGGCGCTGGCTAGAAAAGCCCCTAGGGAAAGAACGGGTTTATCAATAAATGCTAAGAAAATCCCAGCTGCTACTGGACCATAGAAAAGAGGTTGAAAAAAGCACTCTTTAAATAAATTCCAAGTCAATTTCTGGTATGAGAGATCATTATCTTGTTGGGGAGGCATTGTAATCTCTAAGTATGCTTAATTGATCTAGGGCCAGTATCCTGCCATAATATAAAGTTGGTTAAAGAGGTCAGAGGTGAAAATCAGTCACAATCCTACCGTTTATCTGCTTTGTTTTGATAATTCTGGTCAAACGATTTTACAATATCTCTCTGATCCGGTGCAAACCCTGATATCCGAATATCCTGGATTAATCCTCCAAAGTCTTCTGTCCGTTTCACTTCGGTGGATTTAAACACTGGGGCACAGACATCTTTGACAATTGTGGCACCCTGATTGTTGTCATTCGGCTTATATTGTGAGAGAACAATCACACGTTCAGCAACGTAGACTGCCTCTTCCAAATCGTGTGTTACGAAAAAAACGGTATTCCGTTCCTGTTCATGAATTTTTAGGATTAGTATCTGAAGTACTTCCCGTGTCTGTGGATCGAGGGCACCAAACGGTTCATCCATGAGCAAAATTGATGGTTTTCGAATAATCTCCTGTGCTATGGCCACTCTTTGCTTCATTCCACCTGATAATTGGTGTGGTTTCTTGTTTTCGGCTTCCTTCAAACCCATTTCTTGGAGATAANGGCTTGCTTTTTCTNTGAAACTACGGTGCAATTGTCTGAAACGAAAAGGACGAATCCATTTCATAAGAAAATCGATTTCCTCTAATTCCATACCNTAAGCTACNTTATCAACNACTGTCAACCAAGGAAAAAGCGTATANTCCTGAAACACAATNCCTGTATTACGACTAGGNCCCTCAACGGACTCTCCATCGACCAAAATNTGGCCTGAAGTAGGTTGCATGAATCCTGCGATCAGATTTAACAATGATGACTTTCCACAACCACTGGGCCCCACAATAGCAACAAACTCACCCTGTTTGACCTGTAAATTAACATCATTCAGAACAACCTTTGTCGTTTTTTGATCCTCAAAAACAAGTGTTAGATCTTTAATCTCTAATGCCAACGGGGATTCAGGCATAAATACTATTTCTCCAAACTCCAAGCATAATACTTCTGAATAACCTTTAACAGTATGAAATCACAGGTGAACCCGATAGTACCAATAATGAAAAGGTACCATAAGATGATATTGACACCGATTTGTCTCTGGACCAGTATAATCCGGTAACCAAGTCCAGCTTCAGAAGCAATCATCTCAGCAGCAATTAAAAATATCCAAGCCTGTCGGAGCGTAAAGCGGATGCTGTTAAGGATTCTAGGCCAAGCGAACATCAACACAACTTTGAAGACAACCTCTACAGTTGATGCTCCCATGGTGTAAGCTTTCCGTATCAGTTTCTTCGGAACATCTTTGCAAGCGAGAAAAACATCCATTACTAGTATGAAATATGTTCCTAGGAAGATGAGCAGTACTTTTGCTGGTGCGTCCGTGCCAACGAAAATGAATATTAGGGGTAAAAGAGCTAGAGGCGGGATGAAACTGACAAAGCGCACAAACTTCATATGTAACGCTTCAATAGCTGAGAAACAGGCCATGTACAATCCAACGAGTACAGCACAAATAACAGTGATAGCTACACTGATAACCATCAACCGAAGGCTATATTTGAGATCCTTCCAGAGCCANCTATCGCCGGTTCTTCGGTTAACTTCAACTGTTTTGANAATTCCAGTNTGAATCTGCCTCAGATTCGGCATCATTCGATCTTTTGGGTTTTCCTGATGNCGTTTATGTGACCCGTAGAGATATAATGATATGACAAAGACAATAGGCAAAAGAACTAAAATTGATGCCAATCGTGAATCAATTTCTTCTCCAACCCGGCATAATTTCCGCACACTCATTTCATAGGGCGAACAGTTTGAATGACTGTTGCGTTGTATTTGAGATTGACCTCATCATTAATTAGTCCATGACTTTGCGCGAATTTGACTACTTTCTTCTCCGTTTTTCGGATTTCTTCACTGTTTAGGAAGTCTATGGCACGTTGAGGATCCAAAAAAAGATCNGTTCCTTCAAGCATTTTATTGAATTCTGCAGGTTTAGCCCCAGCCAAATCCGACATAATGATAATAGCTTCTTGTCGCGTTTCAGAATTCTTAATCATTTCCATAGCATCATACCAAGCGGAGACGAAAGCTTGGGCAACTTTAGGGTTTTGCTTTAAACGCTTGTTGTTAAACACCACCAAGTCGATAATTTCACCAGGAATCTTCTTACTGTTGAACAATACATAGCCACGTCCTGCATCCTCAGCCAAAAAAAGGTGTGGATTCCANGTGGCAACCGCTTCAGCGTTTCCTGCGAGAAAAGCACGTCCCGCATCATCGCCAGGCGTGTTTTTCATCTTGATATCCCTTTCTGTCAAACCAATTGTTTCCAGATAGCGAAGAAGTAAATAATGTGAAACTGAGAATTCTTCAAGTAGTATTTCTACGCCTTTGAAGTTTGAACCATCGATGCCATATTGAACCAGAATACCNTCTCCACCTTTACTGAAATCATTGACAAGCACAGCAGCGACATCAATTCCCGCATCCGCTGGTGGAAGCGCATCCATGATTGTCATTGCACAGGCATCCAATTCTCCAGCGGTAAACGCCTGCACAGAGGCAAGATAATCCTTAAACTTCTTGAGTTNAATCTCAACCCCNTATTCTTGCGCGCGNNTTTTNAGGAATCCNTTCTCNTCCATTAAATAAATTGGCATCCAGCCTGTCCAGATAGANACACCAACTTTAACTGGTTNTGCNTGNATGACTTGATTGCTAATGAACACAAGTAAACAGAAAATNAGTAAATAAGATAAATATATTTGTAATTTGTGTCTCAATTTTTGCCTCCGCTAAACTTTATCTGTCTTTGACCAATACAAATTCAGTCCGTTGGTTTCGTTCCAACCAATCAGCATAAGCTTCATTTTGGTCGCGTGCGAGTGGTTCTCTGTCACCATGAGCGACAGTATTAATCCTGCTGCCCTGAACATTGTGTTCTCGAACCAGATACTGGGCAATTGACCCAGCGCGTTTCCTAGAGAGGTCCATGTTAATCTGGGATGAACCGGTGGGAGATGAGTAACCATGCAGGATTAAACGATAGTTTGGATAGTGCAAAAGAGTATCGGCGAACTTATCAACAACTAGTTTCGACTGTTGACTTAATTTTGCCGAACCGCTACCGAAATAGATCGGATCAACTCTCATTTCACCGATGCGTTGAGTTTTACTTTCAACCTCCTCGGCTTTCATCCTGGCAAATTGCCGCTTAGTCTCAACGGGTGGCGGTGCCACCTCTTTTTCTGGCATGCCTTTGATTTGAGGTGCCGCACTCGGGGTTAACTGGCTGAGAAAATCCTTATTCACTATCCAATATGCTCCACCGGGTTTGCTGGCAAATGGGTCTGTCANCAATTTATCATGAAATTGTTGAACACTAATTGTATCTTCAATAACTTTTGCGATTTTATCAGTGGCAGTTTGACCTATGCCAAACCAGAGGTGATGGTTTTCCCTGAGATCGATAAAGTCAATACCATCCAAAATATGCTGTGCGGTTGCCTCATCGATATCGGCCCCCCCATCTTCTGCTAGATACTGGACAAATTCAGATTCTCGTTTCTGGTAATAATCAAGCGTCTTAAAATATGCGCGAGTCACTTTCTGTACGATTTGTGGATTGCTCGTAACGATTTGGCGTGAGGCGATGCAGACATCGATGATAATGTCATCACTGTCTTTAGTACTAGTTAATAAGGTGTAGCCTTCCTGGATAGCACGTGATGTTTCAGGTTCCCATACAACTGCTGCCTCAACCTGTCCTTGTTTCAACATTTGGTAGGATTTCTCTGAAAGCCCCTTAGTCACTGGCATACGCTTAACGCTAAGAATGTCGAAGTGTGTCAATGTGACATCTAATAGGTGTTCGCTGGGAAAACCAGCCGAATAGGAAATCCTTGCACCCTCTAAGTCATCTAGAGCTTGAATTTTTGAACTGGCGACAATCGAATCGCCTCCATTGGATTCATCTACCAGAAAGATAATAACGCCTGGATAGTTCAAGTTGATGGCATTGAGTGTATAGCCGTCGATTGTGGCGACCACAAAATCGTATTTACCATCGACTAATCCTTGAAAACGTTTTTCTAGATCCTCTTCTTGTTCATAGCGATAACCAATCTGCAGTTGAGAAAGAACCGTACGGAATCGATCGGAGCGAAAGAGACTATAACCAGACCACGGATCTCCGGCAACGGTGACATTTGTATCGAAACGACCACCGCTACTGGCTTGATCGTATTTTTTCGCTTGTTGGCTCTCTTGAAGTTTGGGAATTATATATTTGTAAGCAAGACCACCGATGACAGCTATAAGAATAACAAGCACCATAAAGATTCGGCCAAGTGCCAATTTTTGTTCCGCCATTACTGTGTTCCTCCGATTTGAGGTGAAGTTGTGGGAAATAGATGCCGGATGCTGAAATGAAATTTACAAATACTATGAATCACTTAAAAAAGGAATTGATTGGAGAGGATTATGGAATGACAGCTGCTAGCTACGACAATGACAATATTGAAATCAAAATTCGAAAAACACCCTATTCTCCTAACTTGCGTTCCTCTGTTGTTTCTGTTTGGGGTTCAGCCTTTGTCTGTTGTCTTTGTTTCAGCCTTTCTGAGAACTCATTGGATCCAGTACTCTGCTTAGCTGCAGCTCGATAGCGTTCGCGTTGGCGGGACACATCCGTACCTCCAATCTCAGAGGAAATTTGCGCCTTAGCTTTTGTATCCTGAACTTTACGACGAACGGCATCTAATGCCTGATCCGTACCCTCTGTTGAAAGTCCTTGTAATCTCTGTTCGATTCGAATAATTGATTCACTACTGACTAAATCAGCGACTGCTTCATCACCTTCTTGTTTCAATGACTGAACACGCTCTTGGAAATTGGCAAGTTCAATTTTGTAATTCTCAACCTTTTGATCTAGTTCCTCAAACTTGCTTTGACGTTGTTCCAGACGGCNTTCTAGTTCTTCCTTTTTCGTGAAAGCACGGTTGTAGGCTTGTTCATGAACTTGTTGGTTTTCAGGTTCACGCTCAGCAATAGCTAATGCCCCTTCCATTTCCTGTTCCAANTCGCTGAGTTGTTCTTCGTCTTTCTGNATNTCCTGTTCTGTTTGCGNCCTTTGCCGTGCGAGTGAAGAAACAGCATCAAGCATCTGGTTGTAACGTTTAATTTCTTGTTCCTCTATTGTTCTGTAAGTTGCTTTGATACTTGATGTGCTCCCTGAAACAATGTCATCTCCTGCTTGAAGGAAAAACCCCTTGATTCGGATAAGGACTGATGAAAAAAAAACCCATTTTCCTGCCTCCTCAGATATATTGATGTGTNAAATANACTACATGATCGATTGTTCTGATTCATTCGGTTCGGGTTGCCTGAGAAATTCTGCNACTTTTGCGCATTTAGCCTCGTAGTCATCTAGAATGGCGATATCCTGATTGAATTTATGGACTAAGGCTTGTTTCCTCNCGCGAAGTTCATTTAGGCCATTCTGTCGATTTTCTTCAAGNTCCTGAATTNTCATNTCCATTTCTGCTTTCAACTGATCTATTTCCTGATTGGTTTCCTGTTCAATCTGTTTCATATCATCCTNGGTTTGTTGCACNTGTGCATGGTGTTCTTGCTGATAGTNTTNTTCAAACTCTTCGCAAATTGCTCCNTTTTGCAGNGCATCCTGAATAACATCTTCAACAGACTTACCTGAAACCTTGATAACAGGCGGAAGACTTTCTTTTGGGACACCTTCTTCAATCAGTTGCATTACTTTTTCAACCGAATACTCCCCACTATCTAACTCCCAATTACGATCAATTCCACCAGCCATCAGAACTTTATCAATATTTATCCTGTTTTCATCATCATCAAACTCACCCGCGGGCAGGTCGAACAATACCTCAGAAACAATACTATCAACAGAACTCAAATCCTCTTGACTAATAATCTTATTTGCCCCTTCTGGGATTTCGACACTTTTGCTTTTTTCATTTAGTTCTTCTAGAAATGGATTCGGCTCATCAACGTGCATAGTTTCAGTGGAATCCTGTAGAAAAGGATTTGGTTCTTTATCCGCATCTTGATCCTCATTTTTTTCTAACTCTGTTGTCTCAACAGTCTTATAAAAAAGTTTTTTAATGAAGCCCATATTGTTCAACCAAATCCCAGAATCCCGAGGATTCTAACACAGTTACATCTCCCATTCAACTGAAAACTGAGGAGCTTATAAGGTGGAGCTAAAGGTAACGTGATTTTGGAATTAAACCAATAATTTAAATGTCAATATCAGCAGCAGTCTTCACTCAAATTATGCCAATTTGACAAAAACCTATAACTTTTGTCATGAAAACAACGTTTTTTAAGATATCTGAATCTAAACCAAAAACTAGGGTTTTCTCTAAATAAATCAATCAACCATCTAGCATGAACCGTTTTGCTGGAACTGATTATAACTACCCAAAAATCAATAGTCCTTAGAAATTGGTATTGAACTTGCTATTTTAAACCGGGAATATAACAGCAAAGGTGAGTATCCACAATGAGATACGATCAATTTACAATTAAAGCACAGGGGATTGTACAAAGAGCACACGATCTGGCTGTCCAAACGCAAAGCCCAGAAATTAGTCCGGAGCATCTGCTTGAGGCATTAGTAGCTCAAGAGGACGGAGTAACCCAACCAATTCTTCAGAAACTTGGGGCAGATATTGAAGGAATAAGGCTGAAATTAACTCAAGCACTCGAGCGCAACCCAAAAGTACAAGGAACTGGTCAGGAACCGGTTGTTTCACAAACGTTAAAACGCATTTTTGACTTAGCTTTAAAAGAAGCAACTTATCTTAGAGACGAATATTTGAGTACTGAACATCTTCTAATTGGTGTTGCAGAAGAGAAGACAAGTCAAGCCGCCAAAATCCTGAAAGATCATGGTGTTATCAAAGATCAGATTCTCAAGTCACTTGTCGCTATCCGTGGGGGACAACAAGTTACTGATCAGAACGCCGAAGAGAAATATCAATCTCTTACACGCTTTGGCCAAGATTTGACACTGACTGCCCAAGCAGGAAAACTTGATCCCATCATTGGTCGTGATGATGAAGTACGCCGAATTTTACAGGTATTGTCACGTCGACGTAAAAATAATCCTGTATTAATAGGAAAACCGGGCGTTGGTAAAACAGCTATTGTCGAAGGACTAGCTCAGAGAATTGTCAATGGTGACGTTCCAGAGACCTTGAAAGACAAAAAGTTAATCGCTCTTGATCTTGGTGCGATGCTTGCGGGCGCGAAGTACCGTGGAGAGTTTGAAGATCGGTTAAAAGCTGTCTTGAAAGAAATAGAGCAAGCTGATGGCAGAGTCATTCTATTCATTGATGAATTACATACTATTGTTGGTGCAGGGGCAGCAGAAGGAGCAATTGATGCATCGAATATGCTTAAGCCTGCTCTCGCACGCGGTGAGTTGCGATGTATTGGTGCTTCCACGCTTGATGAGTACCGAAAGCATGTTGAGAAAGACGCAGCTCTAGAGAGGCGTTTCCAGCCAGTGATGGTTGGCGAACCGTCAGTTGAAGAGACAATTACGATCTTACGTGGTTTAAAGAAGCGTTATGAAACACATCACGGTGTTCAAATTCAGGACAATGCTATTGTTTCAGCCGCTACGTTGTCAAACCGCTATATCTCGGATCGTTTCCTGCCAGATAAAGCAGTAGACCTAATCGATGAAGCGGCATCTCGTTTAAGAATCGAGATTGATAGTGTGCCTCAGGAGATTGATGAAGTTGATCGTAAGATCATTCAACTTGAGATTGAGCGACAAGCACTTGATAAAGAGGAGGATGAAATTTCAAGGGATCGATTAATTCAACTCACTTCGGAACAATCCGATCTTGAGGAAAAGCGAAACCAGTTGAAAGCTAAATGGCACAACGAAAAAGAGACGCTTCAAGGCATACGTGAGATCATGGAGCAGATCGAAATACTGAAAATCCGGGAAGAACAAGCTAGACGAACTGGTGATCTGACCTCGGCATCACGAATACTATATGGAGATCTACCAAGTTTAGAATTACGACTTGAAAGTGCTAAGTCAAGCTTGGAGGAGATGCAAGGATTGGGACAACTTCTGAAGGAGACGGTTGATCAAGATGACGTGGCTGAAGTTGTGTCAAAATGGACAGGTGTTCCTGTTGCAAGAATGTTAGAAGGGGAAATCCAAAAGTTGATCCAGATGGAAATCCGGCTTCAGGCAGACGTCATCGGTCAAGACGAAGCAATTGCTATTGTCTCTAATGCAATACGGAGATCCCGTGTTGGTTTACAGGATCAGAACAGGCCAATCAGCTCACTCATCTTTATGGGACCGACTGGTGTTGGGAAAACACACCTTGCCAAGACTTTAGCAGCTTTTCTATTTGATGATGAAAACGCCATGATTAGAATTGATATGAGTGAATATATGGAGAAACACTGTGTTTCAAAGTTAATCGGTGCTCCGCCTGGATACGTAGGTTACGACGAAGGTGGGCAGTTGACCGAAGCGGTCCGACGAAAACCATATGCTATTGTACTTTTAGATGAGATTGAAAAAGCACATCCTGAAGTTTTCAATATATTATTACAACTTTTCGATGATGGTCGTTTGACAGATGGCCAAGGGAGAGTTGTTGATTTCAAGAATACTGTTATTATCATGACCTCAAATATTGGCAGTCAATGGTTCAATGATGAGAGTTTAGACCCGGATGGGGTCCATCAGCGAATTATGGAATCTTTGCACCAGTATTTTCGTCCTGAATTCCTTAATCGAATTGATGAGCAGATTGTCTTCAATCGACTCGACCTAAAATCTATCAAACGGATTGTCCAACTGGAACTAGATCAAGTTTCCCTAAAACTTTCGGATAAAAATATCAACCTACAGATTTCAGAATTGGCAACAGACGAACTAGCGAAACAAAGCTATGACGAAGTTTATGGTGCTAGACCGCTTCGGCGGACTATTCAACGTAGGATTCTCGACCCTTTAGCTATCCAGCTTCTTGAGGAGAGGTTCAATGACAAAACCAACCTTCTCGTTGACTTTGAGGATGATCAGTTTCATTTTCATCAATCTTGATAGATTTAGGAATTGTGAGAAGATTTAGAGAAAGTTTTTTTATTGTCCTTGTTGTTGGTACGTGATAGAATCGCAACTGTGGAACCTCAAACAAGAAATTCACTAGCTCCCTCGCTTTTAGGTCTTCACCCCTCGTTTGGTTTCGGTGATCGACTTGGGCTAGCAACTCCAGGTCACATCTTAGCTACGGAATCTGGACAACTCCTTCCGATTTTTGCTCAACAATCAGTCCGCGAGATGGATCGAACGAATCGCACACCGCTAGAAGTTATGTCTGCCGCGCAAGAAGCAATCCGAACTTCTGGTTGGCAAGGGATTTGGGGGGCCGATGCCGATCACTTAAAAACAGAGACAGACGTAATTAATCTGGCCAATGCGGGTTTCACTTTTTTTACCATTGACCCCTCAGAGTTTGTGAATAACGCAGCAGACAATTTGGTCCAAAATCAATTAAAAGAAGCTTTAGATGGAGTAGTTAAATCGCAAGCATTCGAATCAATTGGACAAATCGAGGATCTCTATTTGGATAAAAGTGTTGAAGTCAGTAATGATCTCACCCTTGACTTCAAGAATAGGGAGAAACTGTATCGGGCAGTTGTGAAATATGGTCGGGCAATTGCATATGCCGAAAAAATGTCAGGATGGATTACTGAAGCAACATCAGGTGCTGACTTTGAAATCGAAATCTCAGTTGATGAAACGGATACACCAACAACACCAATTGAGCATCTCTTCATCGGTATGGAACTAAAACGTCGAGAAGTTCAATGTGTTAGCCTCGCACCAAGATTTGTAGGTCAATTTGAAAAAGCAATTGATTATAAAGGTGACCTCGGCTTATTTGAATCGACGTTGGTTCAACATGTTGCCATTGCTCGCTGGTGCGGACCATATAAAATTAGTGTCCATAGTGGATCAGATAAATTTAGTATATACCCAATCATTGGTCGTGTTTGTGGTAATCTGTTACATGTCAAAACTGCTGGTACCAGTTATCTTGAGGCACTAAGAGTTATGGCAAGAAGGAATCCTGAAGCGTTTTTGGAAATTATTAAATTTTCTCTTGAAAGATTTGATACAGATCGAGCAACGTACCATATATCAGCAGATCCCAATCGAGTTGATAATCCAGAAAACCTAAATCATAAGGAAAGAGAGGCAGAATTTCTTGATCAAGATGACGGTCGCCAAATCATGCACGTTACATTTGGTTCTGTGTTAGCAATCGGCAAAATGTTGGATAGCCAGCCTTTCAAAGAAATAATTCTGGAAACGCTGAGCACTAATGCAGATTTGCACAACCAGCTTTTGAACGAACATTTGGGACATCACATTCGGCTATTGAGTTATGGTTGAATGAAAGAAATTCAGGTATGGAATATAGAACACTTGGAAAAACGGGTTTAGAGGTCTCAATAATCAGTTTTGGGGCAGCACCACTTGGCAGCGAATATCGGAATATAGATGAGTCAGAGGGGATTTCTGCCGTTCATACTGCCCTTGATTTAGGGGTTAATTTTATTGATACGTCTCCTTATTATGGGCGTACCGAATCTGAAATAGTCTTGGGTAAAGCACTTGGAACCGTTAACCGGGATCAATACTATCTTGCCACTAAAGTTGGACGCTATGGCCTCCAAGATTTTGACTTCACATCCAATCGCGTCATCGAAAGTGTAGATAAAAGTCTCGCTCGGCTTAGGATTGACTACATTGATCTCATTCAATGTCATGATATCGAATTTGTTGATCTTGATGTGGTTGTTGATGAAACTCTCCCTGCGTTACGAAAAATCCAAAAGCAAGGGAAAGTTAGATTTATTGGTATCACTGGATTACCATTGAAAATGTTCCGCTATGTGTTAGAGAGAACCAACGTTGATACTATTTTATCCTACTGTCGTTATTCGCTAAATGATATTTCTTTAGGAGGTTTGATTCCAGCACTTGAGGATAAAAATGTAGGTATCATTAGCGCTTCACCGCTATCAATGCAACTCCTTACCAATAAAGGGGCTCCAGATTGGCACCCAGCTGACAACGAAATTAAAGCCGCCTGTGTAAAGGCGGCAGAACATTGTCGTAATAAAGGTGCTGATATTGCAGAACTTGGATTGCAGTTTGCCTTGGCTAATCCGAGAATTCATACAACCTTAATGGGAACAGCGAATCCTAGAAATGTCAAGAAAAATATCGCTTGCGTCAATCAGAGGCCAAACACACAATTATTAGCAGAAATTCTGGAAATTCTAGACCCAGTTCGTAACAAAACCTGGACTAGTGGCAGACTTGAAAACAACTAAATCATGCAAACAATCACACTTGATAGTCCCGGGAGTTTTTCAATATCGCAAACCGAAATTCCGATTCGATCTTCTGGCTCGGCACTGGTAAGAATCTATCGGGTTGGAATTTGCGGAACTGATCTACATGCATTTCGTGGCCGGCAGCCTTTCCTGAGCTATCCAAGGATTTTGGGGCACGAACTTGGTGTTCAAATCATGGAAATTGATGAGAATGATCATGATCTTCACGTCGGCGATATATGTGCAATTGAGCCATATTTAAATTGTGGTAAATGTATTTCTTGCCGACGGGGAAAAACCAATTGTTGTACAACATTACAAACATTGGGTGTGCACATTGATGGTGGGATGCGAGAGTTTATTACGATACCAATTAATAAACTGCATAAATCGGATTTGTTGAGTCTAGATCAGCTTGCGCTGGTTGAGACGCTTGGTATTGGTGCTCACGCTGTGGATCGGGCCAATTTCGATCAAGGAGAATTTGTTCTGGTCATTGGTGCTGGCCCCATAGGACTGACCG
>PBXZ01000189.1:0-15672 GCA_002729415.1 Candidatus Poribacteria bacterium
AATTAATAAGGAAAAAGTAGAAATTATGGAAACAAAAACAGGTAGTGTTAAATGGTTCAACGACGCAAAAGGTTTTGGATTTATCACTACTGATGACAATCAAGACGTCTTTGTTCATCATTCTGAAATCCAAGGCGAAGGATTCCGGTCGCTTGAGGAAGACCAAAGGGTCGAATTTACAGTTGAAGAAACAGGTAAGGGTCTTCAAGCCAAAGGCGTGATAAAAGTCTAGTATTTAATATAATTCAAGCACCAAAAGCGATCTCGAAAAGAAAAATCGAGGTCGCTTTTGTTTTTTCAATTTCTTTTTACCATCCTTGCTAGCATCAAGTCTCCATTGGTATCCAATTTAGGATGTTTCACAAGGTAACAAATTATAAATAACTTACTTAAGTACACATCGGGCTATAAATAATAATGTAGATGTGTTTATCGTGCTAAAGTAGAATTGGCCTTAACTTTAAAAGAACTAAATGCTTCTGTCAATTGCCGTAGCTACTATATCGCATTGGCAATCGACAGAACTGAGGGTAGGTTAATCGTAATTCTGTTGATGGAACGATATATTCGATAAAGAAGTTACGAGATGCTACCGTCGTTACACCAGTGGATGCCATCGTTCATTTAAGTTAATGGGATGAGGAGCATAGACGCAATAAGTCATCTTCGTAGTCCATTAACCGTCATATCCATGTACAGATATATACTTGGTCTAGCCCATGTTAATAATCACCCTGACCAGTTCGACCGATAATCCAACTTTGCCGATACTTCAACAATGCTGTTCTTGACTACTTCAACAATTTGATTCACTTCGGATTCGGTAATGGTAAAAGGTGGACTAATGGCAATATGATCTCCAGAAATACCGTCAACTGATCCCGGGGCTCCAGGCATCACCAAGACACCCTTTTCAAAAATCGAGTCGACAATCATCCCTGTTACGCCTTGAGCAGGATCGAATGGTGTCCTATTTTCTTGGTCAGCAACAAATTCAATACCAATTAGTAAACCTTTGCCTCTAACTTCACCAACAATTGGTAGATCTTGAAGTGGCATCAGTTGTTCTAGCATCAATTCTCCCATTCGAGCACATTGCGTAACAAGATCATGAGTTTCAATGTATTCCTGAACAGCCAAAGCAACCGCGCACGAAAGCGGATTTCCACCATAGGTATGCCCATGTACAAACGATGTTGAGCTGTTGTAAATAGCATTATAGATTTTCTCATCTGCAATTGTTGCAGCGATAGGTGTATAACCACTACTTAGTCCTTTTCCAACTGACATAATGTCCGGCACAACATCCCAATGTTCAATCCCAAAATTTCGGCCTGTTCGCCCAAAGCCGGTTACAACCTCATCAACAATCATCAGAATATTATACTTGTCGCAGATTTCTCGAATGGTAGGGTAGTAATCTGCTGGCGGTGTGACTCCAGCGGCGGAGGTCCCAAGAATCGGTTCAGCAATAAAGGCGGAAATATATTCACTGCCTTCTTGGCGAATAAGGCGCTCAAGTTCATTGGCACAGCTCAAGTGACATTCGGGATATGTCTTCTGATAATCACAGCGATAGCAATAAGGCGGTGGAATATGCGGGAAATTAAGTAAATAAGGAACGTAATCATCTCGCCAAGGTGTTCGTCCAGACATTGAAAGCGCTCCAATCGTGTTTCCATGCCAACTTTGCCATCGGGAAATCACCTTGTACTTTTTGGGATTTCCTGTTTCGATATGATATTTCCGCGCTATCTTCATGGCCGACTCAGTTGCTTCAGAGCCACCAGAGACAAAAAACACCTTGTTTAGGTCACCTGGGGTTAGAGTTGCAATCTGTCGGGCTAAGTCAATCTGCGGTTGCGTAATAAAACGACCATAGGTAAAACAAACTTTAGCTGCTTGTTCAGCCATGGTATCGACAATTTCTTGAACACCATGACCAATGCTAACGACATGAACTCCTGCACAGGCATCAAGATAACGTTGCTCTTTTGTGTTAAAAAGGTAGATACCTTGGCCATACGAAATCTGCTCCCACTTTTGCCGTAGCACTCGATGAAATACATTATCAGTAATTTGTTTTTGGATCACTGGTCTATTGCTCCAATTTTTTAACTCCGCCGATTTCCAATTTTACTTAGCAACCGGTCATCGATCAACTATATTGAAATTGAATTCAGGCTCACACGTAACTGACTACGAATAGCTTCTTGCATATCATTCCTATCAACAAAGACTCCCATCAACTTCTTCGGCATACTTCGAACATTGCGACAGTAAAAAGATAGGCCTAGTATTGTATCTCAAAATTTGAATTTAACCTTACTCAGGTTTTGGATTGTTTTCCTGATCCTGTCCAGTTTACAGAACGGATGAAGGCTAATAGTAAGTAATCAATACCAATATTTTTAATAAACTCACATTTCCATTATTGATCTAGTTTCATAGAAATTATTCTCGAATTGTTATCAGCAGTTACTCCCGTTTTCTATAACCAACTGGTAGTATCCAGTGCTATTTTTCATGACAAAACGGATGATAGCAAATCAGAATCTGCGAGCCTCAGTTTTCTGCGTTGGTAGTAATATCAATCGAGATACCACAAGACATTACATTTATTCGTATAGAATCGTCAATGTAAGAAGGTTCGAATGAAATTCCATTTAAAAAAAACAGTTATATCAAAGGTTTTCATTCGTTTCCTGATGCGAATTGTCATCTATTAGTCCATTTTAGACACACTTCGTATCATGAAAAATCTTTATCTGGCTCACCACAAAATGGGTAGTTCCTACCTTTTCCATTCCGTAGTTTCCGTTGATCTTCAACCACTCCTCGGTACGAGACAATTCCAATCGCCTCTGGATTGTGGTATCTTGGGTCAATCCAAGATATTATCATCATTCCACCTCAATACCATAACACAATCCATATATAATTCAATCAGGTAAAATCTCGACATGAAAAGAACAACCAACACCAGACATCCAAGTTCAACCTCAATCTGTACCACTAGAATCAGTTGCTATTACTCAATCTTCAGAAACAAGCATTTCATTGTCTCAATTGTGTGAACGTTTTGTAGAGATTAAAACGGAACAGGGTTTGACACAAAAGGGAATAAATGAATACATAAAGATGAATAATCTATTGATTGAAGTGCTATGGAATGAATGTGTGGTTAATTGGATTATGGGATAGAGCATGATAAAATCAGTTAGATGGATATTGTTAGTTCGCCTTTTGAGTTTGCTGGCATATGCAAATGGAACCCAAGAACAACAGGTTGAAAGGACAAATCAAGCAATTACAGGATGCAGATTCAGATGTCCGTCTAATGCGGCAATGACATTAAGGGCAATAGGATCAAAAACAAGGCCTTATTACTGGAATTGCCTATTTGGAGAGTTAATTATGAATAACAAAAAAAGTGTTTTGAGATTGATAACTGTAATGTTATTGTTTGTCTGGTTGGTTTGTATGTGGATTGGTGGATGTCAAAACAAATCAGAAATGGATTATTAGGACTAGGTGGACAATCATGAAATCAATTAGTTGCATATTGTTAGTTTGTCCGTTGAATTTGGTGGGACATGTAGAAGAAACACAAGCAGAGCAAGTGGAGAGACTAATTGGAGAATTGCAGGATGAGAATGAGGATGTTCGTTGGAATGCGACAAAGGCATTAAAACAGATAGGCACACCAGAAACATTGGAAGCAGTCAAGGAATATCAATCACGATAATATAAATAATGGAACTGCCTATTCGAAAGATTGATTATGAATGACCTAAAAGGTGTTTTGAGATTGACAATTACAATGTTTTTATTTGTTAGTTTTTTTGGATTGCTGGCATGTGGAGAGGAAGCCCAAGAACAACAGGTTGAGAGACTAATTGGAGAATTACAAGATGCAGATTCAGATGTTCGTTCTAATGCGGCAATGGCATTGGGAGAAATAGGACCTGAAGCAAAAGATGCAGTGCCTACTCTGATCCAACTATTGCAGGATCAGGATGCAGAGGGGTTCGTTCGTGCGAATGCGGCATTGGCATTAGGTCAGATAGGAAAAGGGGCAGAAGATGCAGTGCCTGTCCTGATACAAGCATTGCGGGACCAAGATAAGTATGTTCGTAGGGATGCTGCAGGAGCATTAGAGGAAATAGGTACACCTAGAGCAATCAAGTCAGCAAAAGATCGTTATCGTATGGTAGTAACATTAGGTTGGATAGGATCAGAGGATGAGGTCCCTGCTCTGATACAAGCATTGCAGAATGAGGATAAGGATGTTCGTGTTAATGCGGTAGTGACATTGGGACAGATAGAATCAGAAGATGTGGTGCCTGTCCTGATACAAGCATTACAAGATCAGGATGAATGGGTTCGTGTTAATGCGGCATGGGCATTAGGGCAAATAGGAGAAAGTGCAGTAGATGCTGTACCTATCCTGATAAGGGCATTGCGGGATCAGGATGAATGGGTTCGTTATCATGCGGCAATGGCATTAGGGGAAATAGGAGAAGGGGCGAGTAATGCGGTACCTGCTCTGGTGCATGCATTACGAGATCAAGATGAATGGGTTCGTGCGAGTGCAGCAATGGCATTAGGGGAAATAGGAGAGGGTGCGAGTAATGCGGTACCTGCTCTGATGCACGCATTACGAGATCAAGACAAGTATGTTCGTAGGTATGCTGTAGGGGCATTGGGAAAGATAGGAAAAGGGGCAGTACCTGCTCTTATACGAACTTTAAAGAATAGAAATGTTAATGTCTCTTTTTTTGCGACATGGACATTGGGTATATTGAGATTGATGGTTGTTATAGGTTTTATAGGGGTATCCGGTGCCTTAATAATAACTATCTGGTTTGGTGTTGCCATGTGGAAACACATTGTTTTGCGTATAGAGATGGGGTCGGACAAAGGTTATCATTCTGCGGTTAAGGAGGATTATTCAGAGTATCTAGGGCAGACTGGAGTTGCAGTCACAGCACTTAGACCTGCAGGTACTGCCATGATAGACGATAAACGACTTGATGTTGTAAGTGTTGACGATTTCATTGAAGTCGATATGCTGATTCAAGTTGTCGGTGTTAATGGAGCAAAGATCACGGTAGAAAAAAGTCGTCAACAGACAAACTAACATTTACCAAATTAATATGTACCTGATTTTTAAGATCAACCTCCTTAACCCTTCATCACAAGACTGGTGGAACATTCACATCGTTCAGTAATGACAATGGTAGGAAACCTTTGAAATTCCTGCAAAATGAATATATAGTCAAACTGAATTATTAGGATTAGATTGATAATGAACGAATCAATTAGTTGGATTTTGCTGTTTTACATATTGATTTCAATGGGTTGTGGTGAACCAACTCAAGAGCATAAAATTGAAAAATTAATCCAAAAATTAGGTGTTAAAGACCCATCTGTTCGTCATATTTCGGTAAGTGAATTAGGTTCTATAGGATCAACAGATGTGGTGCCTGCTCTGATTCAAGCATTACAGGATCAAGATGCAAAGGTTCGTGATAGTGCGACAGAGGCATTAGAGAAAATAGGGAAAGATGCGGTACCTGCTCTGATTCAGGCATTGCAAGATCAAGATGCAAAGGTTCGTGATAGTGCGGCAGAGACATTAGAGAAAATAGGGAAAGATGCGGTACCTGCTCTGATTCAAGCATTACGAGATCAAGATGCAAAGGTTCGTGATAGTGCGACAGAGACATTAGAGAAAATAGGGAAAGATGCGGTACCTGCTCTGATTCAGGCATTGCAAGATCAAGATGCAAAGGTTCGTGTTTCTGTAGCATTGGTATTAGGGGAAATAGGATTAGTAGATGCTGTGCCTGCCCTAATCCAAGCATTACAGGATCAAGATGCAAAGGTTCGTGTTTCTGTGGCATTGGCATTAGGGAAAATAGGATCAGCAGATGCTGTGTCTACCTTGATCCAAGCATTGCGAGATCCGGATGCAAAGGTTCGTCGTCGTGTGGCATTGGCATTAGGGGAAATAGGATCAGTAGATGCTGTGCCTGCCCTAATCCAAGCATTACAGGATCAAGATGTGCGTCGTCGTGTGGCATTGGCATTAGGGGAAATAGGATCAGTAGATGCTGTGCCTGCTCTGATTCAAGCACTACAGGATCAAGATGTGCGTGTCCGTGTTTCTGTGATAGAGGGATTAGAGGGAATAGGAAAAGATGCAGTACCTGCTCTTATACAAGCATCGAGGGATAACAATGAGTATATCCGTGGCGGTGCAGTAGAAGCATTAAAAAGGATAGGAATAGGTGCGGTATCTGCTCTTATACTGGCATTACAAGATGAGAATACGGATGTTCGTGTTCGTGCGGCAGAGACATTAAAGAGAATAGGAACAGGTGCGGTACCTGCTCTTATACAAGCATTGCAAGATAAGAAAACAAATGTTCGTGTTAGCGCGGCATTTGTATTAGAGAAAATAGGAAAAGATGCGGTACCTGCTCTTATACAAGCATTACAGAATGAGGATTGGAACATTCGTTATTTCGCGATAGAGGTGTTAGAGAGAATAGGGACACCAGAAGCACTGAAAGCGGTTGAGAAATATCAATCCCGACAATAATATACCGATACATTTGCCAAACCAGTAGGTGATGAATAATGGAACTGGCTACTTGGAAAGTTGATTATGAATGACCAAAAAGGTGTTTTGAGATCGACAACTACAATATTTTTACTTGTTGGGTTGGTCGGTATCTGGATGGGTGGATGTGAAAAACTAACCCAAGAACAGAAGGTTGAAAAACTAATCAAAAAATTACAGGATCAGAATGTAAATGTTCGTATGAATACCGTAAGGGCATTAGGTAAGATAGGAACACCAGAAGCAATCAAGGCAGTAGAAGATGCGATACCTTTTCTGATACAACAATTGCAGAGTGATCAGGATAAGTGGGTTCGTATGCTTGCGGCAATGGCATTAGGTTCTATAGGAGAAGGAGCAGTTAATGCAGTACCTGCCCTGATCCAAGCATTACAGGATCAGGATGTAAGTGTTCGTTATTATGCGGCATATGCATTAGGNNNNATAGGAGNAGNAGCAGTTAATGCAGTACCTACTCTAATACAAGCATTTCAGGATCCACNTGCAANANTTCGTCAAGGTGCGGCNGAGGCATTAGAGAAAATAGGNACACCAGAAGCACTGAAAGCAGTTGAGGAATATCAATCCCNACAANAATATNCCGATACATTTACNAAACCAGTAGGTGACGAATAATGGAACTGGCAAAGGTTAAGTTTCAGTGAAGTACAAGAGAGACTTTGAAGTAGAAGTTAAGAGGACAAACCGCAGGAAAACTGCCACTCTCAAGATTCATGAAGGTATGGTACAGGNCATTGTTCCTCAAAAACTTTCTCAACAAGTAATTGACGANCTAATCCAAAAGAAAACAGACTGGATACGAANAAAGTTAATTANCCAGNAGTCTGNTCCTACCTATNAACCCAAAGAGTTTGTCTCAGGTNGGTTCTTNTCCTATCTAGGNCGNAATTATCGANTGAAGGTGCTGACAGNAGATCNACAACAAGCAAAACTGAAACATGGTTATCTANAGGTAACTGTTAAACCCAATNAGAAATCAGACCAATCACTAATTAGAAAGTTACTGCAAAANTGGTACATAACCCATGCTGCAGAAAAGNTGGAGNAGAAGNCANAAACGTATGCTCAGGAAATCGGGGTTAGACCTAGCAGAATCAAGGTNAAAGAATTTAAGAGTCGATGGGGAAGTTGCAGTTCCAGTGGTGAGATCATTTACAACTGGAAGATTATTATGTCACCTGACCCAATTGTGGACTATGTGGTTGTTCATGAATTNTGTCATTTAGNCCATCAGGATCACTCCAAGCAATACTGNCACANGGTNAGATCGATAATACCTGATTATCAAAGNAAAAGAGATTGGTTGAAGGTCAATTCCAGTTTACTGGNGTGGTAGAGTTGATTGNNACTAAGTTTATTCGAGTGNCGTNATTCACTANCTNCCATTAATCAGNATCCTCNTGACCTACCCAAAACAATTGACGTCAATAAACTAAATTGATAGACTCATCTGTGAAATCAAATATGAGATCAAATTCAATATAGATGAATTTATTGCTACCCTGCTAATAGATTAAGNGGAGTCAATCGAAGGACCAAATCATGAATGATGAAGAAAAATACCTATTCGATCTCAATGGTTATCTAGTTNTCAAANATGTTTTANCTTCTGATGAAATAGCTCTTTGTAACCAGTCAGTTGATCAGCATGCGGACCAAATTCGTGAGCGGGTTGGCGAACTNTCGCTGTCTGGAGGCTCAGAACCNCTAAAGGGCGTTACCGGACGAGGAGACTTAGGTGGTATGCTCGGTTGGGAAAAACCTTGGAGTCAACCGTTTCGGGAATTGCTCGCGCATCCTAAAATTGTGCCTTATCTGAACGAAATTTTAGGTGTAGGGTTTCGTATGGATCACAATCCTGGTTTGATTACTATGCGTAAAGGTGCAGAAGGTCATGTTTTCCACGGCTCATCTGGCCCTAGCTTTGATCCAAACCAGTATTATATTTTTAAAAATGGGAAGATGCATTGTGGCTTAACGGTAGTTGCCTGGCANTTTTCGGANGTTAATCCGAATGATGGAGGGCTGTGTCTGATTCCAAGCAGCCATAAGTGTAATTTTTCCTGNCCACAGTCAATGAAACANCACCAGAAATATCAAGAGCATNTTCGTCAAATTACCTGCAAGGCGGGGGATGTGGTNATTTTCACAGAAGCTGTTACCCATGGCACNTTACCTTGGAAAGCTGACCANCAGAGAAGGTCACTGCTTTTCCGNTATTCGCCTGGAAACCTAGCTTATGCNGGAAGTTACCATCCGAGTTGGCCAGAGTCTTACCTTCAAGATTTAACNGCAGAACAACTATCTGTTTTGGAACCACCTTACCATACGCGATTGAATCGTCCTATCCTAGATAACCAAGGCAAAAAGATTTGATAACANAGANAATTCGTTNCCACTCTTTTTGAGAATCTTTAATATTGCTTGTTTTATTATTTCTGATTNATCTCTTGTCGTCCATTGGAAAAACTCCCCAAATCATCCTTTCTTACTAAGGTCCTTTATTTACACCGGAACACAATTTGATGACAAAGGCAATAACTGCAGCAATGAAAACTAACTATATCGAACAATCGCTGTTCTATTCTCAAGATAAATTAGTTTATCGTCTCAAATGACATATTTTCAGGTGCTGTCACTAACATAAAGGNAGCGTTCTATTATCGGGAAAGGGATCAATTGAANATTTTGGACAACTGCTGAGATTGCTCTTAATCANCGCTGGTGTGGACGGAGTTTTTACTGTTTTTCGGACTCAGNACTTNCTNAAGGATTATCTACNGTGAGAANCACCNTTTCTGACTTCGCACTTAGGTTAACTTANTNNCATCGGCATCTGACCTGAAAAAAGTTTGGAATAGGTTCTCACCTGTAGTAAATCCAGACAAAGTACATCAGCTCGATTTAACCCAAACCTACNGAGGATCGGAAGCTGAATAAATCTACCTCGTTCATGTAGAATTTGAGACGAATTCGTTGATCTTTCATNNTTTCTATGACTGTNGGATCTTTCTGCCANCTCTGTTCCAGATTGACACTGTCTCCTCGAATGACATCTGCCTGTTCCTGAGTTAANCCNTCAATTGNTTTTAAATCTTCAGTCAGAACCTCGANTTGCAAACCACCGTTNCTACNACCTCCNAGTACTGAAGCNTTTACCCAAAGTTTCCCACCTGGCCAGACAAACGGTTTACTGACCAGTGTAGCTGGAAAACAAGAGGCTCTCAATGAACAGAAACCGTCAGCCCGAAGTTGCGCCAGTCCGATACCACGACCGAAAGTTAAATGACGATTTCCATGCATAGCAGGACCACCCCAATAATAGAACCATAAGGTTTCTATCTGACCTTGTTTGGTTCTGACGGGGGGTGAAAGTGCAGTATCGGTAACCTGACAGTCAAACTTTCCTTCGGTGCCACCGCCTGCTGACCGAGGTAGAAACGGTTGTCGCGGTCGAANACGGTTCCACGTCACTGTATCCCGACTCATTATCAGTTCCATTTCACCGTATGGATCCTTTGTTTCCCAGAACCACTGGAAGAGACCAACATAAATGTTCTCNTAGGGAAACCCATGGGCGTGGTAGATTTGTCCCGCTGGATCATCTTCCAAATCCGGATAGACGACGCGGCTTGGTTTCCCTCGAGCAGCGTCAGTATTAATTGCCAGACGATGGGTTGCTCGAACTAAGCCCCATCTCTCCATATCTTCTAACCCACGGCTGATCAATACATATGGATATTCAGCATTAGGACCTTTCATGGCTGTACAGCGATCCCCCATTCCGTGTGAAACACCATTCGGCATTTTATTCTCCCATTCCCAGTGAACCCCATCAGCTGAGTGTAGGATATAGCCTTTGTATTCCCAAGTGCCATAGGCACAGGAACTGATAATAAGTGTCCAAGGTTTGGGGGAATTCTCTGGTTCATAGAGTACAGAAGCCGCTCCAGTTCCTCCAACCTGACCTAAGTTCAAGACAATGTTTGTCCTCTCACCATTATGGCCTAAGTAAACATCCAATTCAGGTCTTTCCCAATGGATACCATCTTCAGAAGTGAGCATACAGACTGCATAAATAATCTCAGGGTAGGCCGGCGGGTATAAGGTAGCGTACCATGCCTTCCAAATGTTGTCTAATGGATCGATATATACTCCCGCCAAATAGACCACGCCGGTTCCTTCCCAAGGAGCACCAACTGTGTAAATTGGATTAGCATGATGTTTATGTGGTTGGTGGACTACCCGCTGTAAGCGCACAGTCTGTTCTATAATCTCATCATCAAGGAAGAGTTGTGCGTAGCGAACATCTATCGATTGGCTCATTATCTTTTTTTGTTAAAAATTGGGAAATTGCAAATTATATCAAAGAATCATTACGATCGGCTAAACCGTGGATCATTTAGATTCTCGTTTGTCGCGAATGTAAATTGACCTATAGTGACCGTCACTTTGAACCCTGACGTCAATCTCAAACAGTTTAGTGGCTGCTGCCAGTTGGCTCAACTTTTCATAGCCATAATTTCTTGGATCAAATTCCGGTGCTTGTTTTGCAACATTACTGCCTACTGCTGCCAATGGAGCCCAGTTAGTATCATCGGATGCAGCCTCTATCGCACTTCGAAGGAGATTTACCAACTTGGTATCCCCTTTTAGTTGGTTGGCAGGTTTCTTTTTTACAGTTAATTCAGCATCTTCTTGCGACCGAAGCAATTCAGTAAAAACAAATTTATCACAAGCAGAGACAAAAGCCTTGGGAGTTTTCTGCTCCCCAAACCCATACACGGTTAAGCCTTCCTCCCTAATACGGGACGCGAGACGCGTGAAATCGCTATCGCTGGAAACAAGGCAGAAACCAGCAAAACGCTTGGTGTAAAGTAAGTCCATAGCATCTATTATCATGGCGCTATCGGTCGCATTCTTACCTGTTGTGTAACGAAATTGCTGGATTGGCTGAATTGAATGTTCCAACAATACGGTTTTCCAGCCACCAAGGTTTGGGGTTGTCCAGTCACCATAGATACGCTTCACACTGCCGATACCAAACTTCGCAATTTCTGTAAAAAGACCCTCTGTAATTGACGGTTGAGCGTTATCTGCATCAATTAAAACAGCAAGCATATTGTTTGGCTGTTGATTATCATTCACCCGATACCTTCCTAAATTGCACGAATATGTGCCAAAATGAGAGGTTATATACTTATTTTCTGACCATAAATATAATCAGACTCGATTGAGGAACATGGCTCTCAATCTACTTTACTAGTTCGTCCTGGATCCCATTTTTTGTTTTCAACTCTTTGAAAAAAGAATAAAATAACGTTTTTTTGAAACACGTTATGACTTATAGTACAATCGACAAATAGCGCGAAACCTATATTAAATTTAATCTCAAAAATAAAGGAGTTCCTATCTAATGCGAATTCTCACATTGTGTATCATAACCATAATTTTGTCCACAACATTGTATCCTGTAGAGTCGGCATTAAAACCCGATAAGTCCTTGGTTCTATGGTTTACTTTCGACGATGGAAAAGGGGAAATAGCCAAGGATTCTTCGGAAAAAGGAAACGATGGTAAAATCAAAGGGAAATTTAAGTGGGAAAAATCGAAGGAGAAAAACTACAAAACGGCTTTGCAATTTAAAAACGATGTGGATGTCAGAGCACCTTTTATTCCTCTTAACGGCAAGCAGGATCATACCCTTGATATGTGGGTATCAGCTAATCTTTCTAGTGACCAGCAACTTGTGTTTTCCCAGAAAGAAGTCAATTCAACCAACAAAAGCTTACACTACCGGATCTACGGCAATGGAACAGTGAGAATGGGTTTTTATGGAAATGATCTTGATACTGCGGCTGGTGTCGTCAAAAAAGGAGAGTGGACACACATTACTTTTTGGCACGATGCTAAAAAGAAGAATCGTCGTATATATATTAACGGGAAGAAAGAAGCGGAGGATAATGGTCGTNCCCTTTTTGAAGGTACGAAAGGAGATACTGTTGTGGGATCCTGGACTNAAACGGGGCAGTATTTCGATGGTCTGATTGACGAGGTTCGTCTTTGGCATCGAGTGCTGACGGAGAAAGAGATTGCTGATTCAATGGAACTCATGTCTCTCTCAGTTGGTCCTGAAAGCAAATTGGCCACGACATGGTCTAAACTTAAAACGGACTAGGGAGCAGCTCATCTTTATAATTATAATGATTCCAGTGACTTTATAGTTGAACGATTATGAGCGAGTCTAGCATACCCGAATACAGTGCAGCTGTTATCGGATTGGGTTGGATGGGGATGCTCTACGATTTGGCGTTGCGTATCCCTGATCGCTTCGACATCGATGATGCCGAACGTCCAACCCCTTCACTAGATATTCATCGCGCATTTTACCATCATGATCATCCTGGCGATTCAGGTTTACCCACATCGTACGCTGAAGCATTGTGGAATCGATCCGAAATCAATCTGATTGCTGGTGTCGATCGAGATAAAAGTCGGTTGCAAGCTTTTTCTGAGCGTTACGGTATTCAGCAGCTCTATACTGACGCCGTTGAGATGCTGAGTCAGGTACAGCCGGATATTGTTGCTATTTGCACAAACACCAAACACCGGTCAGATTTAACCTGTTTAGCGGTAGAATATGGGGCCAAGGGTGTTTTAACTGAGAAACCGATGGCTCATACTTTAGCTGAAGCCGACCGTATGGTGCAGGTTTGTGCTGAGGCTAATGTTCCCTTATGCTGTGGATCCATTACAACTACCCATCCTTCCTTTGCCCAGGCTAAGAAATTAATACGAGATGGGGTAATTGGTGAAATCATATCCATTGAGGCTGGAGGNCCTTTTGCTCAGCATCAGAATTGGTCTTATTTCTCAGATAGTTCCCCTCTCTGGGTTGTGGGAACAGGAGATGCTGCACGCCGTGAATCTGGCAGCAATGAATTTACTGGTAGTGGCATACTGGTCATGGAGGATGGCTTAACCATTCATTTTCGTCAAGGCGCACCTGGTGTCCGTTTGAGTGGAAGTGGGGGCGAAATTNTTTTTAATTANCAGTCAGGCTGGAGGTTATGGCAGGATATNGAGACACTGAGCGGAATGCAGAGAGTCGAAATGCCTTGGCCCAAGCCNCAATTTTTTTCGCCTTATGGGGCGGTTTATTGNCTNTCTGACGTTTTNGATTGNNTNNCNGNAACGATGATTGAACCCAAAAANTCTGGCCGNCGNGTNGCTTTAGCTTTGGAAGTNGAAATTGCGCTGAAACAGTCGTCGGCTCAAAAAGGGTTACGTGTNGATCTNCCGTTAGNAGANCGTTCTCTGGGACTNTCTTACGATTGGTTCCGCTAGAGTCTTAACTTGGGAAAGCCAACAAAACCACAGCAAAAGAAAAACCTCCTATATAAGCCTNGATCTTCCTATTGTGGCCTATATAAGAGGTCTAAATTTTGTATTGATAGTGNTAATAAAACTATTGCAGTGTCTTAACACTTCCCCAAGCCACTGCAAGTTTTCCTCTAGCACGAACAGGCATAGGTTTATCTGAGAGAATGATGTGCCCAAACCCTTGACTTTGATCATGCGCCTCGCGACCAGTCCACGTCATCTGCAGTTCCCTAGTAGCCCCATCATCGGCATCATCAAAAACAGGATGAAAACCCATGGCTTCGCCTGCTTTGAAATCTAAGGATTTGACGTTGGCATACTCAATGGCAACCTCACAAATATATCCAGTACCATTTTTGGTGGATTTCACCTTCAGGTAATCAGGTTCTTTACCACCATTCCCATCCATGTTACACCAGTTCCATTTTTTGTTATCAGGATTAAAACCCCACTGGTAATGGGTTTGGTTATTGTGAGCAGCGGCAGCTTCGGGAGCAGACAAGAATATTTCTATACAGTCAGCATTCCAAATGGCGCCACCGGCTTGATCCATAGACAACTTGTCATCCTTCATAACTGATGCCATGTAAATGTTATCATCATCCCATAATACGTAAAACTNGCCACTGCTATCGGCAGGATTTTTCCAAGCNGCTGCGCCTTGGGCNGCACCAGGAAAGANTTGTTCNTTGGTATCAAGTACTGCTGGGGTTAAGTAATCCAACATCCAATCGTCTAACTTTCCATCAATCTTGGGAGAACCCCTGAGCACATCTATTACCAATGGTTCTCCGGTTTTCGGATGTTTCGCGGGCTTGTCTGCGGCAATCGCCATAATTGACATAAGCAAAAATAGGTGCCAAATAAAAAGCTGCTTTGTAAATTGCATTTTACAGTATTATCTCCTTAACAGTGTAATCCTAGTTAAATTTAATATTCCAGTGAGTTTTACTGTCCAAAAAATGTTAAAAAACCAACTGGATAAATGCTAACATATTTCCTATCTACGGAACAACACCAAGAGCCTTTCTCGCTTGCGCATGAACACGAAGAGACATTCTGCTGCTTTATTCAGAAAAACCTCCCACATAAGCCACGCACTTCTCGCCATGGGATTTATGTAAGAGGTTTTTCTGAATAAAAAAAGTAGCAGAAAAATTATTGCTGCGTTTTTATTTCGCTCCAAGCTGTGGCGAGTTTGTCTTTGGCATCTACAGGAGCTACTGCACGATTCGAGAGTATAATGTGTCCAAATCCTTTGCTCTGATCGTGAGCCTCACGGCCGGTCCATGTCATCTGCAGTTGCCTATCAGGTCCATCATCGGCGTCGTCAAAACAAGGATGAAAACCAATGGTATTACCTGCTTTAAAACCTAAGGATTTGATGTGTGAGTAATTAATAGCAACTTCGCAAATATATCCATCGCTGGTCTTAGCAGATCTTGTATCCATGTAATCGGGTTTCCTGTTGCCAGCCCCATCCATGTTACACCAGTTCCAAATCTGGTCTTTGACGTCAAAACCGTACTGGTAATGTTCAGCATGCGGAGCGACAGCATTAGGGGTGGAAAAGAACACTTCTATGGTGTCAGCATTCCATATGGCCCCACCTGTTTTCTGATTAGATAACTTATCAT
>PBXZ01000190.1:0-7425 GCA_002729415.1 Candidatus Poribacteria bacterium
TTGATACTGAGTAACGGCAGCATCTAATTTTCCTTGCTGACCGTATATAATTCCCAAATTATAATGCGCCTCTATATCATTGAAATTGATCCCAATTACCTTTTGATATTGAGTAATAGCTGCATCAAACTTTCCTTGTCTGACGTATGTAATGGCCAGATCTAAACGGGGACGTACAAATCTGGGGTTGATTTCAATAGCCTTTTGATACTCAGCAATAGCTGCATCAAACTTTCCTTGTCTGGCGTATATAATGGCCAGATCTAAACGGGGACGTACAAATCTGGGGTTGGTTTCAATAGCCTTTTGATACTGGACAATGGCTTCAGCTAAATCCCCTTGGTTATAATGTTTTAGATCGGGATGTATCTCTGAACCTTCATAACTTATTTCTAACGTCTTTTGATACTGGATAATGGCAGCGCTTAAATTCCCTTGGTTCAAGTAAACGTGTCCCAGATTGTAGTGTGCCTCTGCATCATTGGGATTAATTTCAATGGCCTTTTGGTATTCGGCGATAGCATCAGTTAAATTCCTTTGGTTATAGTAGGCATTGCCCAAATTATAATGTGTCTCAGCGTCGTTGGGATTAATTTCAATGGCCTTTTGGTATTCGGTAACAGCATCAATTAAGTTCCCTTGATCATGATAGGCATTGCCCAGATTGTTACGTGCTTCTATTAAACCGGGGTTGATTTCCAGTGCTTTTTTGAACTCGGCAATAGCAGTATCTAGTTTGCCTTGTTTGTAGTAATTCAGCCCACGATTGTTATGTCTCGTCGCCTCGCCCTTGGTTTCAGCTATTTCTGCTGCGTAACCAATCATCAGACCTATTGTGAATAAAATAATCAAACTCACTCTCAGCGTATACATGAATACCTCTTCAGATTAGTTTACATTCCATATTCCTTAATAGTATTGGTAAGAAATGCCCAAGAGTAATAGATATGGACTAGATTGATGCGATCTGCCAAATTCTAATTTGAAGTGAACTGCTCTTGAAAGCCTGAAATGATAAGTATCAACTCACGGCTAAACCCCGAAATTACCACTGTTTGCAAACTCAGTGTTTACTGAGGGTAGTCTAACATTTGGGACTGCACAATCTTACCTCATAATTTCCATAGTCAACCAAAAAATTTTGAGAAAACATACCTGATTGTGATATTATAATCGCATGATAGCATAGCACACGCAAATCATGCAGTCTAGATTCGTCGGGTGAACACATCCAACACATTATTATCGGAGGGAACATGCTATACGTGAAGAGGCCATTGATCCTAATACACATTTGTTTATTCATCCTGAGTTTAATCCTAACTGTTCAGGGTTATGGTGCAATCAATCCCAAAACGGCTGTTGCTGTCTGGCTCTTCGATGGCAATACCGAAGATGCTACAGAAAATGAAAATCATGGCGAACTTAAAAACGGGGCCAAGATTGCCGACGGCGGCAAATTCGATAAGGCTCTGAGTCTGGATGGAGAAGACGATTATGTGCTGGTCAACCCATCAGCCAGTTTAGAAAGTTCCTCCAAACAATATACCGGGGTCGCCTGGGTTAAACTGGATAAGGAAGGAGTGCAGCGTAACGATTGTTGTAATGATGATCAGAATATTTTGAGTTGGACTCCCGGCTGGCATAGTCTCTTGTTGGTTTTCGGTGCCGGTCGTGGCGGGAACCAAGGCAAAGTGGAAATCGGAAGTGCCGAACTGGCTCCGCAATGGAATTTCGGTACCAAACCGGTCAACGATGACAAATGGCACCATCTGGCCTTTGTATACGATGGCAAGAAAAAACTTCTCTATGTCGACGGAGAAGTGGACATAGACACACCAGCGTCGGGAACCTTTGGCATCTTCGGCATAGACGTAACCATAGGTGGGACGGCGGCTAGCCAGAGGCACGCCGAAGGTCTTTTGGATGATATAGCAATTTTTAATGCTCCACTAGCCAAAAAGGACATTAAAACACTGATGGACAAAGGGGTGGGCACGGCGCTTGGTTTGCTGCCTGTTTCTCCCAAATATAGATTGACTGCAATTTGGGCTAGTATTAAATCCGGNACTTAGTACCTGAATACTATATTCAGAACTAATGAAAATAAATATAAAGTGATTTTAAAGTCACCATATGATATGGTGTATTAGTTTCTAAGCGCGTTCAATTCTATTAAAGTGTATTTAATTTTATCAAAAGGAAGACTATTATGAAATGCCGTAGCAGCTTGATATGCCTTTGCATATTTCTTGCCGGGTTGATGATTATCAACCCAAGTTTCGGTGATGAAGCCAAAATCAAAGACACTGCCGTTGGCATCTGGCTCTTTGAGGAGAATGCCGACGATTCCAGCGGAAAGAACAATCATGGCCAATTCAAAAATGGTGCTAGGATTGCTTCTAATGGCAAATTTGGCAATGCTTTGAGTCTGGATGGTAAGGACGATTATGTGCTNGTCAACCCNTCGGCCAGTTTNGANAGTTCNGCCAAGCAATATACNGGNGTCGCNTGGGTTAAACTGAATAAACCNGGAGTGCNGCGNAACCAATGCTGTNANGACGATCAGTTTNTNGTCGGTTGGACTCCCGGCTGGCATAATCTNNTGTTGGTTTTTGGTGCCGGTCGAAATACCAATCAAGGCAAAGTAGAAATTGGAAGTGCCGAATTGGCTCCGCAATGGAACTCCGGCTCCAAACCGGTTAATGATGACAAATGGCATCATCTGGCCTTTGCTTATAGTGGTAAGAAGAAGATTCTCTATGTTGATGGCAAAGTGGACGTTGACGTAGATGCCTCAGGTGCCTTTGGCGTCAAGGGNGTAACCCTGACCATAGGTGGGACAGAAAACGATCAGCGAATTGCATTGGGGTTGATAGACGACGTGGGAATTTTCAACGCCGCCCTATCTGAAGCGGACGTTAACACTGTTATGAATAAGGGACTACCNGAGATATTTGGTGTTGTCGCTGTTTCTCCTAAGGANCTACTGACCACAACCTGGTCCAAAATTAGGGCTGAACGCTAAANATTATAAAAACTGGCATGGCCTTCCGATACTCATGAATCGATTATTGGGAGGCTTTTTTTATTTATAAAAATGACCGTCTATGAACATACTTATATGTTCTTTACCTTCAGTATACCTAATGACAATCTTATGCGTGCAAACTAATACAGCGTCAGAAATAAATTGATGCGTTGAACACTCGATTCTATCTGAGCCCAACCGGAACTTCCCAACAAGCTGGAGACATAGTTGAGGCAGAAATTTCATATCAGCCATATCAACACTCAAATCGAAACAAAGTTCAAGTCCTACTCGTCAAAAACTCCTGAATAATTCACCTAACATCTTTCCAAGCTGTAAAAAAATGATTAGAAAGGAAGTGTAGACTATCAAGCTTCACATTCTAAATATTCAGTATGTTACTCTCAGGTTTTTAGGCTTGCTTGTATTTCTGTTAATTTTACCTGGAGGTCACGCAGACCCACTAGCTCCAATTCGGTTCGTCGATGTCACAGAAAAAGCGGGAATCCACTTTCGGCACTATAGTGGTGCTAAGGGGCAGTACCACTTACCTGAAACGATTGGGTCGGGCGGTGCATTTTTTGATTACGATAATGATGGAGACCCCGACCTGTATCTGGTCAACGGTGGCGATTGGTCAGATTTACCATTGACAGGAGTTCCTACAAGTGTGCTCTTCCGAAACAATAGCGATGGTACATTCACTGATGTCACTGCTTTGGCAGACATTGGCAATCAAGGGAATTATGGGCAGGGAGTTACTTGTAGTGACTATGATAATGATGGGGATATAGATGTTTACGTGACCAACTTTGGTGCTAACGTGTTATACCGCAATAATGGTAATGGTACCTTCAAAGACGTTACGGAAGAAGCAAATGTAGGAGATACACGGTGGAGTACCAGCGCTACGTTTCTTGATTACGATAGCGATGGATATCTTGATCTGTATGTGGTTAACTATGTGCATTATTCGTTGGATGTTCCTTATCTACCTTGCGGTGCCAATAAAATTCGCACTTACTGTCACCCGTCTCTATTTGAAGGTGTCCCAGACCGACTTTATCGTAATAATGGGAATGGAAGATTCACCGATGTTACTGAAATGGCTGGTATCAACGATACCGGTGGGCCATTTCACGGCAAAGGATTAGGTGTCGTTGCTGTAGATTTCAATAACGATAGAGCTACAGACATCTATGTTGCTAATGATGACACTCCAAACTATTTTTTTTACAACAACGGCAATGGTACATTCTCAGAAATTGCGCTACTTTCGGGGTGTGCCTATAGCTTCAATGGAATAGCGCAGGCAAGTATGGGAGTAGATGCTGCAGATTACAATGGTGATGGTCTTTTGGATATCTTTGTTACCAATCTCTCCTATGAAACAAATGCACTTTACCGAAATAATGGTGATGGCACCTTTACTGACATAATTTATGAAGCGAATTTAGGAACAGAGAGCTACCTTTATGTAGGATTTGGCACGGGGTTTCTCGATTACGATAATGATGGATACCTTGACATCTTCATCGCTAACGGTCATGTAATTGATACTATTGAAGAGACCTCAGGTGTCGTTACTTACGCTCAACCGAATCAACTGTTTCATAACAATCGGGATGGCACATTTAGTCAGGCTTCGTCTATCGCTGGCACATATTTCCAACGGGAAAGTATAAGTCGTGGAGCAATTTTTGGTGACTATGATAATGATGGGGATCTCGATATTGTTGTCACACAATCAAATGGTAAAGCGGAATTATTGCAAAATGAAGGAGGAAATCGTCGGAATTGGATGCGATTGCAGACTGTTGGTACAATCAGTAACCGAGATGGTATCGGAACACGAGTGATTATGACGGCAGATCAAAAATCACAAGTACAGGAAGTACACACAGGTTCGAGCTATCTTTGCAGTAACGATTCGAACCTATCTTTTGGATTGGGAGATAGCACAATGATTGATCTACTTGAGATTCGTTGGCCCAGTGGAATTGTACAATTCTTGGAAAATATTCCAGCCAATCAAAAAATCGTTATCAAAGAAGAAAACAGTCAGAAATTACTCAAGATTGTAAGGATGAATGATATAGAAGCTGTTCGACTTGCCCTAAATCAGGTTACCAACCTAAATACCACTGACCAAGAAGGCGAAACTGCTTTGTTGGTAGCAGCTGAAGCAGGATACATTCAACTGGTCAGATTGCTAATAGTACGCGGAGCTAATGTCAATCAACAAAGCCACATAGGCTCAACCCCCCTGTTACTGGCTAGTTATGAAGGTCACACAAATGTAGTAAGAACACTAATTGCACATAATGCAAAAGTAAATGCAAAAAATGCCATAGGAAACACGGCCTTAATAGCTGCTGTAGTGAAGGGACATATGCATATAGCCAAGCTCTTACTTGAGAATGGGATTGATCCTAACATAAAAAATATGAAAGGAAATACCGCCTTGATACTTGCCATACATACAATAAGTCAGATAGGTATAACAAAACTCTTAATTGAGAATGAAGCTAATGTTAGTGCGGAAAACAACGAAAATGAAACCCCTCTGATGTACGCGTCATGGAGCGGAAAAAAAGATATAGTCAAATTACTTTTGGCAAACGGGGCCAATGCCAACAAAAAGAATAAAAATGGTGACACTGCCCTCATGCTAGCAGAGAAAAGAGGCCATACTCACATTATCCGCCTCCTTAAAAATGTCGATTTGAAATGACACGGTAACATAAAGTCGAGATTCTTCGAAGGAATAGGTCAATTCGTTTACTCTCACATCAGAATCCTATTTAGCCTTGCTGTTTGCTGATGTATGAATTGCTCCACTGAAAAAACTTTCCTCCTTAGATCGAGGTTTTTACAGATCGACAGGTTCTCCATTCGCGTAGTTTATAGTTATATTCCGGTATGCTGAAGGTGCTGAGCGAACCTATATCTTTGCACCAATAGGGGTGAAGCTATATCAGCTACCCTGCAGTATCACATCGGCCTGAAGTTTATTTAAACCAGCATGAATGAGTTGCGTGGCTTTGAGTGGGTTCTTGTTGGGAAAGANGCAGTTTTCGTTTTAGTAGCTGTTGTTTTGTGCTGGAAAATTATCCGACGTATTGTATATACNGCTGTCAGTATATTTTTGTTGGGAGTAACATTCTTTGATTGCTTTCAGTGTTTCTGATGTGCCTGTCTTCTCTAATGTCTGTGCCGAAGCATCACGAACAGATCCATTCTGATCCTATAATGCTTACATCAGAGTAGACACCGTAGTTTCTTTTTCTATCTCACTTAATACCCTTGCCGCATTCACACGATCAATTCAAAACACTCAGTACCTATGCAAAAACTTCAAGTAAACTTGTCACCATCGTTGGAGTTATAGCCTGTATACCATTCATCATTAATGTTTACTGGTTTGTCTGAGCACATTATTATCCTGAAACAATCTACCCCTAATCATTGAAAAGTTTCAACTAGTTCCATTGATATGAAAAAGAAGAATACTTCCAAATTCGGTAGAGCTGGAAAGGTTCAGGATCAGTTTGTAAACGGTTTTAGTGACGCCTTAATTCTCCCATTCAAAGATCACTTTACCTGTTTCTCCCTGATCGAAAGTAGAAAAGGCTTCAACTGCCTGTTCAATTTTGTAGCGATGGGTTACGATGTCATCTAGCGGTACTGGCTGTCGGCCTAAAAAGTTGACAGCTTCAAAGTAGTGTCTGACTGAGTAGACGGAATTGGCCCTGAGGGTTAGATCTTTTCCCAGCACATCACCAAAATTAACAGTGATGTGTGGATGACCACCGCCCACATAGACAACGGTTGCCCCTCGACTAGCCACTGCGGCTGCCTGTTTCCGTGCTACAGGTGAGCCAGAACACTCTATTACACCACCACATCCTTTCCCGCCGCTCAACTCCTTTATTACTGTTACGGGGTCATCCTCCTGAGCATTGATAATATCCCCCTGACCGATGACCCGCTGGGCCAATTTAATGCGGTAAGGTTGTATCTCGACTCCAATTCCCCGGTACCCCATGCCCATCCCTATCAGCAAAGCCGCTAAACCGACCGGGCCTAGACCAAAGATGACTAGCGTATCACCCGAATGGGCTGGAATCTTACTGAGCGCAGAAAAGGCAGTTCCGGCCGTACAAGCCAGTTGAGTACCAACGGCAAATGAAATGTCGTCTGGTAATGGCAGGCAATGGCGGGCGTCGGCCAACATATAATCGGCGTGTGACCCATCTCGTGTGCGGCCAAAAGCACCGCTAGCATAACAGAAAGCATCATTGCCCGACATACAGTCGGCACAACGACCACATCCCACTCGATGGTAAACGGCGATACGATCACCGACCGAAATGTGTTCGACATTTAATCCC
>PBXZ01000191.1:0-9031 GCA_002729415.1 Candidatus Poribacteria bacterium
GACGTCGGAGATCGGCCAAGGGGGGATCCGGATCCGTATCGGGCGCAGGTCCGTATTCCTGAAGCCCGGCTTCTACACCTACGAGATCACCTACCGGACCGGCCAGCAGCTCTACTTCGAGGAGGAGCGGGACGCCCTCTACTGGAACGTGAATGGCACGGAGTGGGGATTTCCCGCTGACAAGGTGAGCGCCACGGTGGTGTTGCCGGAGGGAATCAGGGGGACCAAGGTCTGGGGTTATACCGGGAAGCGGGGGGCAAAGGGCAAGGACTACAAGGCCGAGTTGACCGGGACCGGGGCCACCATCGCGGCCACCCGGCCGTTCCGGTCGAAGGAAAACCTGACGGTGGTGCTGGAATGGCCTCCCGGCCTGCTGGAGGAGCGGGCCTACGAGGAGGCCCGGGTATCGCTCTTCCGGGATCATCCCCTGGCCGCCTGGGGGTTATTGCTGCTCGCAGGGGCCTTCGTTTACTACCTGGTGGCCTGGATCAAGGTGGGGAAGGATCCGGCGAAGGGGACCATCATCCCGCTCTATGGCCCTCCCGAGGGGCTCTCGGCCGCCGCGGTGCGTTACATTGACCAGATGGGCCACGACAAGAAGTGCTTCAGTGCCGGGGTGGTNGGGTTNGCNGCCAAGGGGNAGGCCACGATCGAGAAGGACGGAAAGGTGTATGTCCTCCATCCCAAGACGCTNACGCCTGCCCAGGAGNGAGAACTGCTGGAGCTTCTCAACGAGGGAGAGGTCAAGGANCTCGAGGCCTTCAAGGGGATCTCGATGCGGCGGGCGGAAGATATCCGGGAGGCCCGCCCCTACGAAAAGGTTAAGGACGTCCTGCGCGTCAAGGGCATCGGGAAAGGGGCCCTGGCCAAGATGATCAACCACATGAGCGGGAGGGGGGATTCCCCGGGGGAGCCTCTCACCGCCGACGAGACGGGTCTCCACAAGAAACTGTTCGGGGCGGGATCCTTCGGGGCGGGATCCCTCAGGCTCAAGCAGTCCAATCACGCCCGGATCGGGGGGGCTCTCNAGGCCCACAAGCGGCTCCTTGCCTCCCAGGTGGAGAAGGTGCATTTCATCAGGAACCTTGCCTGGTGGGTGCCGGGCCTCCTCCTCTCCCTGCTGGGAGGCCTCGTGTTTCTCCTGGCCACCGGTCCCTCAACGGCGACCTTGANCGCCCTGCTCTTCCTGAGCCTCACATCGGTTCTCCTCGTGAGCAAGGTGGCGCTCTCTGTAGTGCAGCGGGGGAAGGATTGGGATTGGGGATGTGGGGGATTGTTCCTGCTGCTGGTCTTTCTCGGGATCTGGGGGTTCTGTTTTGTCGGGTTGACGGTTCTCTCCAGTTTCTGGGTCGCAGGGGCCGTGCTCTATGCGGTGGTCCTGAACCAGGTATTCTATCACCTGATCAAGGCCCCAACGAACCTGGGCCAACGGGTGAGGGACCAGGTTGAAGGGTTCCGGCGTTACCTGAGCGTAGCGGAGGAGGAGCGGCTCAACCTGGAGAACCCGCCGGAAAAGACCCCGGAGCTCTTCGAGCGCTTTCTTCCCTACGCCCTGGCCCTTGGATGCGAACAGCAATGGGCGGAGAAGTTCGATGACGTCCTGCAGGCGGCGGGGGTTGCCCCGGGAGACAGCAGTTACAGCCCGAGCTATTACTCGGACGCGGGTTCCTCCGGGAGCCTGAGCGGGGCCATGAGTGACCTGGGGGGCAGTTTCACCGGTTCCCTCTCCTCCTCGGCCAGCGCGCCCTCGTCCGGTGGNGGNGGTGGCGGTGGNGGNGGGGGAGGATCCGGCGGCGGTGGCGGCGGGGGCGGCGGTGGCGGCTGGTAGGGAGGTTGCCCTTTGGCATGGCGGAAGATAGAAAGGCGGCAGGATGTTCCGCTTTCTTGCTGCCTTGGTTCTTTTGGCCCTCGCAGCCCCGGCTTCCCTCGCGGCCGAGCGCATCCTCTCCTTTGACAGCCACATCGTGGTGGAAAAGAGCGGGAGCCTGCTGGTGACCGAGACCACCAGGGTCAGGTTTGAGGGAAAGAAGCGTGAGGAGGACCTCTACCGGGACATTCCTCCCGGGATGCATGGCAGGGTGGTACGATTCGAGCGGGACGGGGAGAAGGGGTTCTGGCAGGCCCAGGGGATCAGGGACCTGGGAGTGACCCGGGTCTGGTTGGGATCCCCCCGTGAAGCACCGGCCCCGGGAACCTACACCTACGTGCTGGTCTATCGCGTCAGCCGGCACTATGCCGGCCTTACCGCGGGAGACCGGCCTTACCTGTCGAGAGCTATCAATGGGANCGGATGGAGTTTACCCTTTGACAAGGTGAGCGCGGTGGTGGAATTCCCCGGGGAATTTTCATGGGAGGGCGCCAGGATCTCAGGACAGACCGGGCCCCTGGGCTCGACACGGCAGGACGAGGGAAGGGACTACGAGGCCACTCATACCGAGTCAGGAATCACTATTGAAACTACCCGTGCTCTCGGGAGGGAGGAGGCCCTCAGCTTCAAGGTGGAGATTCCACCCGCCCTTTCGGACTCGCTTCACCTTGTTATTGTTGCGGGCACAGGCCGGCAGTCCCGGCCCTCCCCGTCCCGGGGAGGCATCCGCCAGGGACGGACTGTGGCCGAGCGGATCCTTTCCTTTGACAGCCGGATCGTGGTGGAGAAGAGCGGAGAGCTGCTGGTGACCGAGACCATCAAGGTGCGGGCCGGGGGACGTAAGATCAAGCGGGGGATTTTCCGCGATATTCCCCTGCTGGGGGACCCAGCTCCGGACGACAAGCTGGCTCATTTCCTGAGACTGAAAAAGAAAAAGCCTCTCGAGGTTCTTTCGGTGAGGCGGAAAGGTCCTGAAGAGGTCTTCTTCTNTCAGGCAGGAGAACTACGAGGTAAGCCGGATCGGTCTCGGGAGTGGGNGGATTCGCATCCGTATTGGTCGCCCGGACGTCCGCCTTGCTCATGGCGAGCACACTTACGAGATCATCTACCGCACGGGGCGGCANCTNTACTTCGAGGAGGGGCGGGAGGNCCTCTATTGGAATATTAATGGGACGGAGTGGGACTTTGCGACCGATAAGGTAAGCGCGACGGTTGAGCTGCCGGAGGGGATCAAGCCGACGAAGGTGTGGGGTTATACCGGAAGAAGAGGGGAGGAAGGCAAAGACTATGAGGCCGTCCGGACGGAGACCGGGGCCACCATTGCAACCAACCGCGTGCTGTCGAGGCGAGAGAACCTGTCGGTGGTGCTGGAGTGGCCGCCTGGNCTGCTTGATGCGCAGGCTAAAAGGAATACGGAATTTTCGCTGGGGCGGGACCATCCGAAAGTNGTCATCAGNGGCCTGTTGNTGGGCTTNGCNGGGTTATACTTCCTGCTGGCCTGGTTGGCGGTGGGAAGGGATCCCCAAAAGGGGACCATCATTCCCCGCTATGGGCCGCCCGAGGGGCTCTCGGCTGCTGCGGCACGCTACATCATGGAGATGGCCTATGATGCCAAGTGCTTCAGTGCCGGGGTGATCGGACTGGGGGCCAGGGGTGCGCTCAAGATTGAAAAGAAAAGCAAGTATTGGCTCAGGAAAAGTGGAAAACACCTTGAGAAGGCGAAGGGGAAGCAGCCCCTCCCTTTCGACGAGGCGATTCTCCGGGGCCGGTTGTTCAAGTTGAGTGCGTCTTTAGAACTACACCGGCCGAACCACGTGGTTATTGGCAAGGCCCGCAAGGAGCATCGCAAGGCTCTCGCGGCCCAGGTGAAGGAGGTGCACTTCAAACGGAACATTGGATGGTTCCTGCCGGGGCTTCTCCTGTCGCTCGGGGCGTGCCTTTTTTTGAGTTTTGGAAAGGCGGATGCAATGCGTTTCGTCTTTCCGTTCGTTGCGTTGATTCCGCTCATGTTGCTTTGCCGACGAGTGTTCTCCGGTTCCCTCAATCGAGCTCTGATAATGTTCTACGTTATTTTCGTCCTATTTGCAGGGGTGCTCCTATTCGCCTTAAAAGGGACCGAGCTTGAGGGAATAGGAATTGTTTCCAGTGCCTTGTGGCTCCTCTTCATGGTTTTGAATCACGTTTTCTTCCTCCTGATCAAGGCTCCGACGCGTCTGGGCCGGCGGTTGATGGATGAGATCGAGGGGTTCCGGCATTACCTCAGGGTAGGGGAAGGGGACCGGCTCCGTCTTTATGCACCCCCGGAAACCCCGGAAAAGACCCTCGATCTTTTTGAGGAGTTCCTGCCCTATGCCCTGGCACTGGATTGCGAACAGCAGTGGGCCGATCAATTCGATGAGGTCCTGAGGGCAGCAGGAATTGACCCTTCGGGGGACGCCTACAGCCCGAGCTTCTACTCTGGCGGTTCAGGAGAGGGAAGTGGCAGGACCGGGATGAGTGGGATGATGAGCGGCCTCTCCGGCAGTTTCACCGGCTCCCTTTCCTCCTCTGCAACCGCCCCCTCGTCCGGTGGTGGCGGTGGCGGCGGAGGCGGGGGAGGCGGGGGAGGATCCGGTGGTGGGGGCGGCGGTGGCGGCGGTGGCGGCTGGTAGGGAGATTGCCCTTTGGCATGGCGGAAGATAGAAAGGCGGCAGGATGTTCCGCTTTCTTGCCGTATCGCTTCTTCTGGCCCTGGCAGCCCCGCGCGCCCTCGCGGCCGAACGCATCGAGTCCTTCCACAGCCACATCGTGGTGGAGCGGGGTGGAGAGCTGGTGGTGACCGAGACCATCAGGGTCCGGGCCGCGGGGGTCCAGATCAAGCGGGGGATCTATCGTGACATCCCGCGCCTGCAGGCGACCAGGTTCGGGCTCAAAACGAAGAAGCCCTTTGAAGTCCTCTCCGTGAAGCGGGATGGGAAGCCGGAGAACTACCGGACGTCGGAGATCGGCCAGGGGGGGATCCGGATCCGCATCGGGCGCGCTGAGGTGAAACTCAAGCCCGGCTCCTACACCTACGAGATCACCTACCGGACCGGGCGACAGCTCTATCTCGAGAAAAAGCGGGAGGCCCTCTACTGGAACGTCAATGGCACGGAGTGGGAATTCCCCGCTGACAAGGTGGGCGCCACGGTGGTGTTGCCGGAGGGGATCAAGGGGACCAAGGTCTGGGGCTACACCGGGACGCTCGGGGCACAGGGTGAGGACTACAGGGCCGAGGTGACCGAGACCGGGGCCACCATCGAGGCCACCCGGCCGTTCCGGGCCAGGGAGAACCTGACGGTGGTGCTGGAGTGGCCTCCCGGCCTGCTGGAGGAGCGGGCCTACGAGGAGGCCCGGGCATCGATCTTCCGGGATCATCCCCTGGCCGCCTGGGGGTTATTGCTGCTCGCGGGAGCCCTCGTTTACTATCTGGTGGCCTGGATCAAGGTGGGGAAGGACCCGGCGAAGGGGACCATCATCCCGCTCTACGGTCCTCCCAAGGGACTCTCGGCTTCCGCGGTGCGTTACATTGATCGCATGGGCTATGACGATACCTGCTTCAGCGCCGGGGTGATCGGGCTGGCGGCCAAGGGGGTCGCGGTCATCAGGAAGAGCGGAGACACTTATATGTTACGGGGAACGCCCAAGCCTCCGCCACCTCCCTCCGGAGGAGCCTCACCTCTTCCGGGCGCGCTTACCACTGACGAATCCCGACTCAAGAGGAGGCTCTTGGAAGGGAATTTATGGTTGGAACTCTCGGATGAAAATCACGTGTGCTTCGGGGAAGCTCGCGAGGCGCACCGTAAGCTTCTCGCCTCCCAGGCGAGGAAAGTGCATTTCAAGCTCAACCTCGGCTGGTGTATCCCGGGCCTCATCCTCTCGATGGTGGGAACCATCCTGTTCCTCCTGGGGATCGATTTCTTTACAGGACTATTGATGGGAGGGCTTGGGTTCATGGGATGTCTGGTGTTTCTCGTCTCCTGGCGAGGAAAGGAGGCCGTAGTAACAATACTAGTGTTTATGATTGTGATAGCAGTGGTTGCCGTAGTTGCTCAGTTGGGCCATGAGGACGGGGCGCCGCGATCCCTCATCCTCTGCATGATTGTGTATGCGCTGAATCTTATCTTTATCCACCGGATGAAGGCCCCGACGGGCCTGGGTCGATGGGTGATGGACCAGATTGAAGGGTTCCGGCACTACCTGAGCGTGGCGGAAGAGGAGCGGCTCAACCTGGCGAACCCTCCGGAGAAGACCCCGGAGCTTTTTGAGCGCTTTCTTCCCTACGCCCTGGCCCTTGGATGCGAACAGCAATGGGCGGAAAAGTTCGATGGAATTTTGCAGGCGGCGGTGAGAGCACCGGGAGGCAGCAGTTACAGCCCGAGCTATTACTCGGGCAGTTCGGGGGGGACCAGCGGGGGGGTCGGCGGGATGGTGAGCGACCTGTCCGGAAGTTTCACCGGCAACCTCGCCTCCTCGGCCATCGCACCGTCGTCCGGTGGCGGCGCTGGTGGCGGCGGCGGATCCGGCGGCGGTGGCGGTGGATCCGGCGGTGGATCCGGCGGCGGTGGTGGTGGGGGCTGGTAGGACAAGGCCGCGAAGCCAAGAAAAACCCGGCCGGGGGAGGGCCGGGTTTGCGTAAGGATTTCAGGGGAAGCTCGTGATCAGGGCCCCGGGGGCGTCGGCTCGGCCGAGGGCGGCGCAAAGTCGGATGGTGGGGCCGGGGGTGCCGGCTCAGCCGGAGCAGCGAGCGAACTCTTAAGGGGGGCGGAGGGCTTGAAGCCCACCGACTTTGAGGCCGCGATATGCATGGGCTCGCCAGTCTTGGGATTCCGGCCCATCCGGGCCTTGCGGTTTTTCACCTGAAACGTCCCGAATCCAATCAATTGCACTTTTCCCTGCGTGCGAACGCCATCGGCGATCGCACCCAGGACAGCAGCGACGGCATCTTCGGCAGCGCGCTTGGTGGCGTCCTTGCCCAAGGACCCTTGGACGGTTTCGATCAGTTCAGCTTTATTCATAGCACTAACAGTTTTGGGGCTAGCGAGATATTTTGTAAAGCTAAAACATGTTGCAGTTATTCCCTGAAATATAGGGAATTGGAGTCGATTCCGCCCTCTGATCATTTGGGACCCTGGGAAGAAAACCCCAATAAAACAAGGGTTTGAGAGCTGTTAGGCTCTGTTAGGATCTTACAAGATCCTCATCGTTAGCGAATTAGATATTTCAGGAGGAGTCCCACAGGCCCGAATTTCGGACCTGCTCCATCAGCCGAATCCGGCCCCTTTTCTGTTCGCAGCGTTAAAATCCGGGGGGCGGAAGATTTTGGAATCCCGGAACTGAAATCCATGCCTTTTCGGTGGCGATGGCGGGGTGGGATCAGGGATGGTCTCGCAGGGCCCTGTCCCATCCGTTTTGATCCTTGTGATACCGGGTCCAAACCGACTTTGTGAATGATTTCACAAATTCATCTTGCCCGGTAAAGAGGCCCCCTTTATAGGCGCCTTCGTCCCCGTTTCGAATGCCGTCGAAATCACGCGTTTTAGCCGTCCATTTTTCGCGACTGGTCGCCCTGCTGGCCTTCCTGGTCCCGGGGGCCGGGAGCGTGTCCGCGGCCAGTGGTGGTGCTGAGGGGGAAGAAGCCACTCCGACTCACGATCACCTCCCTCTCCATGCCGAGGAGGTTTTCAACCTCGGTCCGATCTCGATCACGAATTCCATGATCATGGTCTGGGTTGTGGCGCTGGTCCTGATCGTGGTGGTGCAGGCCGCGACCAGGAACATGAAGCTGGTTCCGAGCGGGCTGCAGAACTTCGTGGAGTGGCTGGTGGAGAGCCTATTCAATTTCTTCTCCGGAATCATGGGCGAGCACCTCGCCAAGCGCACCTTCTGGTTTCTTGGCACGGTTTTCATTCTCATCCTCTTCTCGAACTGGTTCGGCCTGATTCCCGGGGTGGGGACGATTGGTTTTGAACTGCAGGGAGCAGGCGTCGTTACCGAAGGAGCGCACCGGGACACCTTCCGCCCGTTTTTCCGCGGGGCCAACGCGGACGTGAACCTGACCTTGGCGATGGCGGGAACGTTCTTCATCCTGTGGCTCTACTGGTCGCTCACCGAGATCGGGGTCAAAAACTTCTTCCTGCACATCTTCGCTCCCAAAGGGGAGTTCAAGGGCGTGATGCTGGGCTTCATGGTTGCGCTTTTCCTGATGGTTGGGCTTATCGAGATACTCTCCATCGCGGTGCGTCCCATCGCGCTCACCTTCCGTCTCTACGGGAACATCTACGCCGGCGAGAACATGCTGGAGACCCTCATGCACCAGGTCCCGGATTTCCTGCAGTGGCTTCCGGTCATTCCCTTCTACTTTCTCGAACTGCTCGTTGGTCTGATCCAGGCTCTCGTCTTCGCGCTGCTTTGCGCGGTCTTCACGAAGTTGATGTGTGAGCACCACGACGAACATGACGAACACGACCACGATGAGGCCGACTCCGACGCCAATCCCGCGCCCAGCTCCTGACAATTATCGAACCCTTTTGCCGATCGGACCATGGATCCCGTGGAGGCCGGCAAAGACAAACCAAACCAACAAGAACAAATGGACAGCCTGATGCAACTCGTTGCGAGCGTTCCTCCCCTTTTCAGCCTACTTGCTGAGATGGGAGGAAACATCCATGTGGGCCTTGCAGGAGCCGGCGCCGGTATCGGCGTGGGCCTGGTCGGCGCGAAAGCCGCCGAAGCCGTGGGCCGCAACCCTGGTGCCCAGGGAGAGATCATGAAGATTGGGATTATTTTCGCCGCACTGGCGGAAGGTCTCATCTTCATCGCGATCTTCCTGGGGAAACTCGCTGGTTAACGGTTTTGGAGGGCGTTCCTCCGGGAACGCCCTCCATCCCTTCCATTCGTTTCTAACGCGATTTCACCATGTCACTTGATTCTCTCCTCCTCCTGGCCGCGGACGCTGAGTCCGGCGGCGACATTTTCAAAATATTCGGTGTTAACTGGGCATCGTTCATCGCGCAGCTGGTCAATTTCTTCATCATCTGCCTGGTGCTGAAGAAATTCGCCTACGGGCCGGTCATGGACATGCTCGAGCAACGCCGCAAGCGCATCGCGGATGGCGAGGAAAAGCTCAAGCAGGTCGAAGCGCAG
>PBXZ01000192.1:0-29972 GCA_002729415.1 Candidatus Poribacteria bacterium
CAAGATTTTTAATGCCTTATAGACACAGATTTCAAGATCCTCGGAAACACCTACTGTGTGCTCTTTGCTCTCCGAATAAACTTGATCAAGGAAAGACTTACCTCCATGATCGAAAACAAAGGCTTCACACCGGAAAAAGTAATAAAAATAGCAGAATGAATCAAGGTCAAATTTGTCTGACTCCAGTATATCTTCCAAATTGAATTGGTAAAATTGATCCAACCGATAACTAGTATTCCGGTGAAAAAGTCGCCACTGACGACCATTCGTTAGAATTCCCCAAACCCTATCGGTTTCACGCAGATAGAAATCAATTTGGAAACTTGGATTCATGTTAGTGAAAGCGTCTGAACTGCTCTTGTACTTGCGGTCCAGATCCCTCGACCATGCTTTTGCATCACCAATAGCAACAGCTGTTTTAAAAAAGGATCTTGTGTTTATGCGGGATTGAGAAAATTCAAATGCATCTGAGTTGGGAAAAAACACATAATCTGGCCTCTTCACCCCTTGAGATGTTCGAAGTGTTGGTTGAACTGCAAAATGGTGTCCAAGCAGTTCAAGCACCGGACGAATAAAATTTCCTTCAGTTTGTGCCTCAAGGAGATTCGACTTGATCAACTTAATCTTTTTATACAATCGCCGAATCTCATTGAACGTAAATTCAAGTTCAAGGGAGTTTTTTTGATCAAAAAAACCTGGAACAACAAAATCCAGATAATAATCTGAAAAAAGAGCTCGATTTATGACATGATTTGGCATATAATAATACTGACCGTTACGATTTTGTTACCAATTGTTATGCTTTTCCAAAACAATTAACGTTACCTGAAAACAAAATTCACAACTGTTACAACAAAAGCAAAAAAAAATGTGCGAAACATCGCACGCATATTAAAATTTGAATAAATCTATTTCAAGATTATCATTTTCCGTGGTTGACCTGCATTGTTCAGCAAGTAAAAGTACATACCACTTGATACACTTTCGCCTTGCTGATTACAACCATCCCAATATGCTGCCCCACTTTTACTTGTATAGATTCCTTTTGAACAAAAACCTAGATTGAGTTCGCGAATTAAATTTCCGTTTGTGTTGTGGATCTGTATTAATACTAAGGAGTCTTCTGCTATCTCGAATGGTATCCAGGTTTCTGGATTGAAAGGATTCGGGTAGTTCTGGTAAAGCATTGTATTGAGATTCTGATTTTCAAGCGATGCAATAAGATAGTCAACCACACTCTGTGTTGCGAGAAATCCATGATCCGAATCAGACCACGCCAATTTGAGCTGAAGTTCAGACTGTATTTTCCTAAGAACAGATAGCGAGCCAGCAATTGGTAGAGAGCGAATAAGCTCAGGTGAAGAAAACATACCGTCTTCTCCCAAGTGGTTACCGATTAGCACAATATCAAAAATATCGATTTGATTGTCTTGATTTACGTCTCCTGACAGCCCCTTTCCCTTTTGTCCCATTTGATTTCCAGCCAAAACTAAATCAAAAATGTTAGTAGTACCGTCCTGATTAATGTCCCATAATGGAAAAAAACCCTTAATTGGAATTGAAGCGTCAACCAAATTAACAGATATTGGACTTGCTTTAACATCGGAAAAATCTACTTTTCCAAAGGTAATCGCTGCTACATCTGCATCTTTAGCACGGAATTTAATATTGGCCAATACCCCGTTACCACTCATACCATTTCCACCTAATCGATAGATTGTAATTTTAATATTACTATTCTTCTCATCAATGGTTAACTGGGCAGGTCGTGTATCTGCATCCCCACGCTTAAGGAATTCCCCCTCGGAAATGGAAACTGCATCAACTTGGCTTGGGTCGTATCGGACTATGGTGCCGAAACCTTGAAGCCCCGCAATATTTTCAACCCGCATCACTAGTTCAAAGACACTTCCAATTTCAACCGGTTGATCGCAGAGTTGGCTAGTAGTGTAGCACCTATCTAACAAAACAGTCGGCTTGGATGGGTCTATGGTTGCCTTCAACCTAACCTTAATAGGTGAATCAGCATAAAAAACAACTCCGTCATTCCGAACAGCATGAGCATAAATGATGTAATCACCTGGAGTAGAAAGATTATCATAGATGCCACTATACACTTCGCTCCCCCCTGTTACGAGCGAAATTTGATCAAACTTCAAATCTGACCATTGATTAATTATTTTTTCGGAGTTAAATGAAGGAGGAATGATAGTTGCCCGTACCTCAGTAATATCAGAATTCGGCGCCTCGACTTCGACAGTCAGCAATCTGGTCTCAGGCAGCAAAGTACGATTTTTTGACATCATTCCTACTAGAGGGAGAGATGTAGATTTGACTTCGATAGGCATGGGGATATATAGTGAAGAAACGACTGTTAAGTCCCGAGTTTCATTGGCTAAGCCGTTGCTGTTGCTATCAATTTGAGGGTATTGTAGCCGATAAATTGGTGTGGATTGCATGGTGTTACGAGCGGCGATAAATGCCTCACCGACAGTTTTATTTGCTTGGATTTGATCGAAGAAGAGGCGCGAAAAAGAATAACCGTTAACCATAATGCGATTTTGCCGACTACTGTGTGAACTCGTTACGATCGTGCGGTTTGTAGATGCAAGTACAGGCCTACCATTACGTGACTGAGTGATAAAATTACCACTATAACTCGCTTCAACCATGACAAATATTGGTGTTTCAACAGGGACAACATCCAACCAACTATCAAGAAGATCAGGCGTTAGGATATTCTTATCATTTATTAAAAAATCAGGATCAAGGTTTGCAGAAATGAGATAGAGGAAAAGAGGTGACTGTGAACCTAATTGCGGTTTGGCCCAAATACCAATTGCCTCTTCAAGATTAACAAGCGTGGCGAAATCATCAGCATTAGCTGTTTGATTTGGTTCTGAGGAGAAAAATTTAATGTCGCTGTCAGGATCAAGTCCGCGAGTAGTGAAAGTGTGATGGACGAATTCCGCATTTACTCTGAAAGCATCCCAAATTGGATTGGTCTGCGAATTGCCCCCAAGAACAATAATAGCCTTACCAACATTCATCATGGCAACGTATACAGCAGATCCTGACACTGGCAGGTAAGTCGCATCTCCACCGTAATTCGCATTAACGAACCAACCGCCTGCCAAATCAAATGCCAGGTTGAAAGAAAATTGCCCTGATTTGTCTGTTTTTACATCCTTAATGAAATTATCACTACCATCTGGTTTATTAATTGTAAATTGCAGCAATTGATCAGGAATCTCGGGGATAAGCTTACCTCGGATTTTTTTCACAGCCCCAAGCCGTGCGGTTTTCTCACCTAAAAACTCGATTTTGACTGAAACATCACTCGCATTGATAGAGATAGCATTAGATTGATCTATTGCCGTATTGAGCCTGAAAATGACAGGTGCATTGGAAACTTGATCTCCTGCTTTGATTGTATATGGTATGGTGTATATACCAGACGAAGTTGTGCTTTCAGCCATCGACAAATTGCTTACACCTTCAATTCCATTGATAGAAATAGTTGCCGTGCCACCGCTTGTCCCAACCAATTGAAAAACTACAACATCATTGGTAACACCAGATGCAGGTAAAATTGAAGTAGACTTAATTCTCTGGCTCGTTTGATCAGGCTCAGTAAGAGTAATAGTTATACTGGTCTGAACCACGTCATCAATCAAAACACTTACCACATTAGGGCCGGGAAGCCTACCTGCTGTATACATGGCAAGCCACACACCTTTATCCGGTTGAAACTGAGCTTCACTAACTGCACCATCGGTGACCTTTAGAGTTGGTTTTTGAAAATCAATACGATTACCAAAAGTATCAACAACGCTTACCACTACTACCGAAGTTGATACTCCGTCTGCTGGCAAAGTGTTCGGGTCTACTGTGAGAGTTGTAGTATCTAAAAATGTTGGTAGGAACTCTACTTTTGCCGTGGCTACGAGAGGAACACCTCGCACATTTGCAGTGATATATTTGGTCTCCGATTTTGTTGATGTAATCTGTGCTACCGTTTTACCATACGGATTAGTCAAAGTTGCGGATTGTATTATTTCGTTGTTTGACCCACTAACATTTATCTTTGCTTCTTCATCACTGATTGGGTTGGCAAATTGATCCATAAGGGTAATAGTCACCAGGCTTTTGGCTTTCCCATCAGCAACAACTGGTGATGACGCTGTAATCAATGATTGACTTTGACTGAGCCTCCCGGGAATAAAGGTGATTTGTGGTTTTTCTATTAGAGAAACACCGCTACGGGCTTCTCTAATAGTCAGAGTTTTAATTTCTGCTTTTTTGCTGGTGATTGTTCCTTTGGCACGTCCATTGATATCTGTTGATTTGGCTATCGTAATTGTATTGTCAGTTCCAGTGCTTATAATTTCGATAATTCTACCTACAACTGGGTTCCCATATAAATCTATTACCTGAACCTCAATGTTGGCCACAGATTTATTATCAGCAGGCACCTGAATTTCGTTAACACGGACCGTTGATTTATCAGGATGTGGATCTCCAGCAACAAATTGGATAGTAATTGGGACCAAAGCAATGTCGCCAATGGTAACCGTAACAATTTTTTCTTCCGCTTTCATCGAGCTAATCTCCGCNACAGCTTCGCCAATTACATTAGTGGGAGAAGTCGGAGAAATCGTATTATTTGATCCAGTTGNAGTTACCAGAAAGCGTTGTCCAACTACNGGTATATTTCGAATATCTTTCAAAGTCACATATATTGTTGCAGTNGCTTTCCCATCAGCNACAACTGATTTGAGAGGAAAAAGCTCAACTGTCGAAAGNGATCGNGACAAGAANACATCTTGAAGCTTAATTTGCAGGTTAANTACAGCACTCNAAGCCTGTATNTCAGTGCTGACAATTTTGTGGTTTCCTTCAACAATCAGACCNCCATCAGCATCNGTGATTCGTATCTTCAANGAATCGTTGGTNTTAGCTACAGGAGNCCCTGTNGNACTGAGGAAATTTACAATATATTCCCCTTCAACACGTTTTCCCAATGTTGTGGTACGTGTCAGGTTTCTAGTAGCGTTTGTAACAACAACGGTCAACCCTTTTGCCGCAGGAGTTCCATCAGGTTGCTTAACTTCGCCAGTAACAGCAAAAATAAAGGCGCTATTTTGGGCAATTGATGCAAACGGGGAGAGCACAAGAATGAGAAAAACAAAGGATAGTATTTTTATTCTGAATAACACTTAACTTTTGGGAAATACCTTTTGAACCTTGGAAAAGACGGAAACGCCATGAATGCTAGACGTTTGGAAAAACTTCCTTGAATTATAACAATAACGCATGTTTCTATCTTCAGCATAGTATTATAGCAGGATAAAAAAAAAGATGGTATACAATTTCAGACAATTTCTAAGATTATTTAGGAGAGAATTTAATTGGAAATGATACTGAGTATTTGCAAACGACTTCAGATCCTTGATAGGTCAACTTGCATCTCAATTAAAGTATCCTGAATAGCAGATAAAAGTGCATGTATGTCCGACTCAAAGATGTAACCAATAGATCCGATTCTGAAGCAATCGTGGTTACTTACTTTACCTGGGTAAATTAGATAACCACGATTGCTCAAATGTTGATAAAAACCGCAAAAATCAAAATTAAGATGATCGGGTGAAACAAAGGATGTGATGATATAACTTCGATTAGTAGGCTGCAAATACAGTTCAAAACCAATATCCTTCATACCCTCAACTAATATTTCGTGATTCTGTCGGTAACGCATAGCACGCCTAGCAACTCCTCCTTCAGCTTCAAGTTCAGTTAAGGCTTGGTGAAAGGATACTAATGCGTGTGTTGGCGGAGTAAACCGAAACTGTCCATTTCGTTCTAGCCCCTGCCACTGACTAAAGAGATCTAAGCTAAGACTTCTAGCATATCCCTGAGTTTTTTCTAAGGCATCTATTTTAGCAATGACGAACGAAAATCCTGGAACTCCTTCAAGGCACTTATTGGACGATGAAACCAGATAATCAATATGGTGATCATAAAGATTCATAGGAACAGCACCAAAACTACTCATAGCATCAACAAAAAATTTGCAATTAAAATCGTTGGCAATTTCCCCAATTTCTTGAATGGGATTGATAATACCAGTGGTTGTTTCGCAGTGTACAACTGCCACATGGGTAAATCCCAAGTTTGTTTCAAGGACTTTGTTGATCTCACCAAGATCGGGCGTTTTTTCCTCAGGCCCTCTGAGAACATGGCAATTAATATTTAATACATTCGCTATTTTAGCAATCCGTTCTCCATACGCGCCATTGGCAATCACTAACAATCTTCCATCTGATGGGATTGTTGAAGAAACAACAGCCTCGATTCCAAAAGTACCACTGCCCTGCATAGGTACTGCAGTATACACATCCGAGGAACATGAACCTATTGCCAATAATTTCTGGCGAATTTGACGGACAATTTCGATAAATGAGATATCTCGAGAACCAAGATCGGTTAGCATTGCTTGTTTTACAGTGAAACTCGTTGTTAATGGACCTGGTGTGAATAATACTTTGTCTTTACTTGAAGTAGTTACCTTCATATCTTTACCTACTATCGTTAAGGTTGAAATAAACGGCCCGACCAAAGCTACTTAAGTATGTCTGTTCAACCACGTTTCTTTTCATGAAATTTTACAAGTCCTTAAACTTAAGTAACAATCTATTTTATGTACCAATGATCTTCAGAATTAGAAACTGAGCAGATTAAATTACTGAAATTATAGTCTTATTCTTATAATTATTATCACTTGATGTGTATTCCTCTATTTGGAAACATATAGTCCCGGTGATTCTTCGATATGCCGTCTAAACACTAAGTGGTTTTCTGTTAAGATAATGGCCACAATTGATTGTCCTATTATTCTAGACTTGGCCCTTAATAAGTTTGTCAATGATAACAAAATTATATGTAAGATGTTGACAGACGATGGACAAATCCCAAACAATCAAAAACTTCCTGTCAAAGGTCAGAAACTCTACGGTCGAACGAGGCCAACTCTCTCCTGCCTTTCTGGACGAAGCCTTGATGAAGAATTGGGCTACGAATTGTATCATTCTGCTAAGTTAGCTACACGTGGGAGCAGGTTGGGCCAACGTCACTCTGACAATCGAGGGAAAGAGGAACAAGGAAATGTTGGAATCTACGTTGTCATTGAACAGATAGGCAGCTACCTCGAAAGCGAACTAGGCAAGGCATCAAGAGGTAGTCTATTGATGAAACTGGATTCAATTAATGACTGGGAATAGTCTGGGAAATGATCCATAGGCTTACACACTTTACAATATCAAGAAAGGGGAAAAGAACATAAACTAAATCCGACAGTTAGCTGATTCGCTTAAACTGATCGAGAAAACACCGAAAACCAAGTTCGAACACAAGATTGAAAAAAGGATGGATCTCAAGCAATTTGTCTCCTGCCTAGCAGCAACTTTCATCCTCGTTAACATCGACGCTATATAGGCATACCAAGCAACTACTACCAATACAACAGCACCATAAAGCCTTTAATCCATAGAGGCTAACACCTGGGATGCAACCTTTTGAGTTTTTTTGTTCTTCTTTGTCTCTTCCAAGAATACGCGAATATGGGCGTTTGCCTGTGACAGACTGTCTGGATTTTCCTCCAGCTGTTGAAACCCCCAACGGGTCCGCATCGCAGCTGCTTTGGCCCGATCAAGCACTGGNTGTTGCAATGNGTCCTGCTCATCAGGNCAGAGATGTCTCATCAACGGCTGCAAATCGACGGGCAACGCAAGNTATTCCGAGTGAGCCAATGGCCGACAGACAGTGTTGTATATACCACNTGGGGCATAGTCATCAACAGACAACCACCAAGGACACCATCGGTTTACCACGGCTACTCTATCTCGACCACTAGGATTGTGCATAGCAGACGCATGCCAGCTTCGCGAGTCTTGGATATAAACGGACCCTGCAGGCGCTGTTATTTGCATGTCTCCAGGGATAGGCGCTGTAACCGTAATACCATCGGACGGCCCTCTTGGGTTCCGCTTATCCTTGTGCGATCCGGGAACGACCCATGTACCACCCGAATTTGCATCCACGTCTGTTAAATACCAGATCATTACCAAACACATAGCTATATCAGGAAAAGGCTGGCGGATGCAACCAACGTTCTCGCCAGGATTGTCTCTTCCATATGCAGACAGATCGTGGGGCCAGTCCGTATGCCACTCACGGGTATCTACACGACCTCGGTACTTAACCGCACCAAAGCCTCCTAAAGTGCCGTCAGGCTTATCAGTCTCAATAATACGAGTATGCAACTGGGCAATCCGTAAGTGGTCATCTAAAATCTGGCGTGCCACAGCAGTAACAANAGGGTTCGCCAAATNCTGCGCATACTGNGGCATCCAGACAATATCATTGGGTGGTTTTGGAGGATGCCCAACACGGCGTACCGGCCTCAANTCCACTTTGTTCGCTACTGCCCGTTTTTCGAGTGATTCCTGTNCGCTAAACTCGTTTTTACTAAGCAGTTCCCTTAGGCCCTTCATGTTTTGAGTTATAGTGGATTGCGCTGCTAGAATCTCCTCACAGATAGCATCCACACGGTCGGTTGGTATTACATTGTCGATGACACAGAATCCNTATCTATTGAGAGAATCAACACCACCCTGCACTGCTTCCTCGAATGGAATCGNCGAGGCATTAAACGCATAAGNCCGGGTNCGGGNAAGNTTGTCNGTGACAGTCTCTGTGCTATGGGTTGTTTTTGCCAAGAGATCTCGGATATCCTGCAACTCTNGTTCTAGACGGACGGCTTTGGCTTGCAATTCGGAGATGTTCATTCTAAAAAGCCTTTTAGTGATCAAACCAGCATAATTTTTATATCNGACAAGTCGAAGTTNAGCCACNGACCAAAGGATTCTGATTTATAGGCGGNCATAGTAGCAANGAATCAGGATCTTGTCTATACTTTATTAANTNCTNAGAAGTTTATAGNTCTTAATAAAAACATGATATCTTCTATACATGGAATAAATTACGATATAAATGAATTAGNCAACAAAAGAAATCTACTTTCNCAATGAANAGTTAGGTTNAATGGCAAATCTGCAAAAAAATNTNTAAGATTATGAAAGAACAACCCGTTACTANCTCAATCAACATAATNTACTAAATAGTTTCCTGTTCAAATNGACAGTTCTCACATACGTTGATCCATTGGGGNTTTTTTTNGGTGTATGTAAGAANCATGTTCTAGTTTTCTGAGATGGAAGCATTCTTGATAATGCAACAAGATTATTATNTTTAGTTATTTGGATATCTATTGAACTCCAAAACACANTAGTCCCACAATCATTGTAGTAAATACTAAANCATTGTCACAACAATTGGTTCTGNTTCCAGTTAATGTTAGTATTTCCGTACCCTNGGNATGTATGTGTTATNGTTTTCNATATNATGCATTTTATTGNATGATACTATCTAACTTTTTTTATCGTTACCCANCCTTTCAAGNTTAACTATGAAGATANGGAGATATCAGNCATGATCAAAATAGGCTCTAACTATCTAAGTCTNCAGAATACAAGTGTTGAANCATTCATTAAGGTTGCTNATGATCTAAGGCTAGATATTGTTGACTTTCATCAGCGAGCATTTGCNTCAACNAACCCNGAGTATTTGAGCAATATCAANATGCTGTGCCTGAGATANGGACTGCCGATAGGCTACATAGGTGTNAGTGGGTTGTTTATAGGCACGGATGCCCAACNGCANGAACATTTACAACGGTGCAAGGATGCGATTGATCTCGCNGCTTTCTTAGGAGCTCCAATTATCAGAGTGTTCTGCGCAACGTCACCGGAAAAGNATACAGATGNTGGGAATGTGTGGTCGAAAATGATCATCGGTTATCAGGAAGTNGCTGATTACGCTTCCNAAAAAGGNATNGCTGTTGGGCTACAAAATCACCCATCTACAGGTGATGAGATGCTANCCATCCNACGTGAAACCNATCGAAAAAACTTTGNNTTTATCNTGGACACCGGCCAGTGGNTTGGATCACCGGGNGCTTCNCCCAGAGGTGANACAGACACAGACGTCGACTTCTATCATTTCATGGAACAGACTGTACCTTATGCCATGTATATTCGCACAAAATTCTACAAGATTGAAAGTGGTAGAGAGGAATGGTTAGACTATGAGCGCATCATAGGCATATTGAAGAATATAAAATACAATGGATGCATCTCCATTGTTTATGAAGGCCAAAAGGAAGACCGAGTTGAGCAGATACNCCTTGCAGCGAACTATCTGCGCCAATTGTTAGAAAACCATTAAATGGGAAGGTCTCCAACGTGCAGGAGTTTAACCCTAGCACCCATGGTCAGTCGAAGTATAACCTTGCTCAGACGAAATCGTCTGTAAGTACAGAATTTAGGGATTGCATTACAATCTCTGAGCTAATTATATATTCAATGTATTTATCTCCTATTGCTTATAGAAATTAGGAGATAAATATCGTAGAAAGGATACATGCATGCAAAGCGGAAGATAATCTTAATCGGAAAACACAGATTCTCGGACAACATAATTATAGCGCGACATCCTTCAATCCATCTCAATCGAAAGGAAATTGGTTAAATCAACTTTCAAACCGGACCAGGTCCTCGAGGATAAGAAATTTTCAGCCCGACTCACTTTCGGCATAACTCATACCACCAGCCCACAGGCTTTGCATCTCTGAACTGCTTTGCAAAAGATCATCTAGTTTCCCGACAGCTTCGACTGCACCATCTTTTAGTACCACGATTTGGTCGGCTCGGCGTAGCGCCGGTCGTCGATGAGACACGACTAGGCAGGTGACTTGGTGCTGGGCATCTGCGGTATCAGCAGTGGTGAATACTCGTTCCCACAATTTTTGTTCAGTTTCGACATCTAGGGCAGAAGACAAATCATCAAAAACATAGAGTTCAGCTCGACGGGCAAACATTCGCGCGGCAGCCGTCCGTTGCATCTGCCCCCCAGAGAGTTTGACCCCTCGTGGACCTACAATTGTTTCCAAACCATCATCCAGAGTCGGTAAATCTTCTTCCATAACACCTAGTCTAACAGCTTGGTCAATTAACTCTGTATCGTCCGATAAACCCATCAAGATGTTGTCTTTTAGAGATTCGCTAAACAAGCGNGGTACTTGCGGTGTATATGCGCATCTAGGTGGAACGAAATAGTTCTTCGGTTCGGTAATGGTTTTACCGTTCCAACAGACCTGTCCCGACTGAATCGGGAGAACTCCTAGCAAAGCTTTCAACAAGGTAGTTTTGCCTGCCCCTATCTGTCCCGTAACAACAGTGAAGGAACCAGCAGACAGCTCTAAGTCAAAATTCCGGATGCCGTTCGGAGAATTTGGGTATAGATAGGTTAAACCTCGGACAGTAAGATTGTTCAGCCGATCTGAAGGTTGGCGTTCGGGAATCACGATAGGTGGTAAAGCCCCGCGCAAGAAGACAGGACTATGAGCCACAAGATCTTCAGAAGTCATGTTTTCTACCGTACCAACCATGCGGGTGAATGAAACTTCAGCCCGTTTGTGCTGTGCCATTATAGTCCCCACCAATGAACCGCTGCGGGCCACCGAACCAACATAGGAAACAAACAGGTAGAAGTCACCAACCGTGAAGATGGATGACCGCATTTTCTCCACTACCAAGACCAAAATTACTCCTGTTGCAATTTGACCGATGTTGTGGTTAATAGAAATCAGCAAATGATTGAACATATTGTCGACGATGGTCGATTTGCGGCGAGCATCATTCAACCGCCCGTACTGGTCCACAACGTCTTTCTCGGCATTATTAACCTTAATGGCTAAAATCGACTGAAACATCTCGTTAATAAAATTAGTTGATTGCTCGGTGGCTTCGCGTTGTGCTCTTCGGTACTTGCCGATAAATCTTCGAGCCACGTTGACAATGGTAACAATGATGATCCCTGGAACAACAGTAGCCAACATAATAGTCCAATCTGTTTTGGCCATCCAGTAGACGGCTAGCCCAACAAAGATCATATTTCCCCAAAGATGGATGTACTGCTCCAAATAAGAAACAATGGCACGTGTATCATCGCGGAGACGGTTGGTAACTTCACCAGAAGAGCTAGCAACCTGTTGAGGATTTGGGACGTCTAAAATGGCCTGAACTAGGTTTTTCCTCAACAAAGTGTAAATCGAAAATCTCCAGCGAGTCCAAAAGAAAACAGAGGAAATCAAAACACCTCGATCTCCCAAATCAACAGCTACGTAAAATGCCACAATGGTCCAAACATTCAACCCTGTGTTTCCATCACCAGAGAGGGCATCGAAAAAGTATTTCATCAACAGGCCCACGACAAACGGAGCCAAATCATCAATACCCCTAAAAAGAATAGTAATCAAAAACAAACCGGGTCGATATAGCAACAACCGCCAAGCAGACTGCCATGTGGTCACACCAGCACCTCTTTAAACGCTTGGACTTGTTCGTCTGGTAGATCTTTGCCTTCGAGTCCAGTACTCAGTAATTGGGAAAATCGGGATTGTGGATCTGCTACGAGTGCCTGCCGATCACCGTGTTCTCGGATATGCCCGTCTTCCAAAATCATTATTTCATCTACACGTTGTAGGGTTCCTAAACGGTGTGCAATAATGATGCTAGTTCGGCCTTGTAATAGTTTTCGTAGCGCGAGGTCAATCCGAGCTTCCGTAGCCGGATCAAGGCGAGATGAAGGTTCATCCAACACAATAATAGCAGGGTCTTTCAGGAAAATCCGAGTGAAAGCCAGTAACTGAGCTTCGCCCGCTGACAGCCCACTACCTCCAGCCGACAGCATGGAATCGAGGCCCTCAGGTAATGACTGATACCAACTGGTCAATCCCAGATTGTCAATGACGGATATGATTTTTTCGCTGCTAATTTGGTCGTCAAACAAGGTTAGATTTTGTCGCACTGTAGCATTAAATAGTTGTACATCCTGTGTGACTAAACCGATGTAGCGGCGCAGATCGGCCTGTTTCAGATTTTGAATGGGAGTTCCAGCAATCTGGATTTGTCCTTGGTTAGCATCATAGAGGCGAAATAATAGGCGGGTAATAGTCGTTTTTCCGCTTCCTGTCCGACCAAGCAACCCCAAAATCTTTCCTTCACGCAGTTCAAAAGAGACATCGTTAAGAACAATTTCATCTCCAACATAGCTGAACGTCACTTGGCTGAAAGAAATCGCAGGAGTTGCATCAGCGTGTAGATTTGTCTCAGATTGTGGTACTAGAGACTGAGTTCCATCTTTAAGACCTGACTTAGTATGATATAACTCTTCAATCCGCTTCATACCTGCCGTAGCATGCTGAAGTTCGTTGATTCGTCGACTGATAGTATCAAGTGGAAGCTGTAGTTGCCTCATGTAGGCAAGAATTAAGACAATACTCCCCAAAGTNAAAAGGTTATTTTGGTATAACCAGATGCAAATTCCCATGGCTAATGCGTAACCCAAGGCAAATANGNCTCTTGTCAATGATCGGAGGCATTCACCGANGATNTCACTTCTGAGGTTAAGTTNAAAAACCTCCTGAATCACTTTGAAAAATCGACTCATAGTNTAGGGTACCCCACCATTGGTNCGGATATCTTCGATACCGCCCAGACGTTCTTCAATAAAACCGAACAGTTTGGCGTACCCTTCTCGTTCNGCAGNGTAGATCGGCACCGCTACCGATCTAGTCAGATTAAAAACGTATATGGAAATAGCAGTGAAGGCGGTCATTGCCAAGCCAATTCGCCAATCTTCTAGAAAAACCATCAGCAAAATGAGGCCTAAACGGATTAAACCACCAAAAACGTCTATGACTAGAGCCGAAAAAAAGGTGGCCAGAGCAGTGGTGTCTCCATCCACCCGTTCGACCATTTCCCCTGGTGTTTTTTGATGGTGGAAAGTCATGTCCAGAGACAGACAGTGTTGTGCCAAGTCACCTCGAATCTGATTGGTCGTTTTCCAACCGATATCTTGGCTCAGATAGCTGGTAACAAGCCAAATAAATTGCCCCATAATACTAAGAGCAATGAAAAGGAGGGCTGCTGTAACCAACGGATCTTGCCCCAACGACTCAGCAAGCGGAAAGAGAAACGATCGNAGGAGATCTTTACTAGTTTCTAGCTTGTTGGTAGCCACATCGATAAAAAAGCGCAGGATTTGTGGCGAAAGTAGCGACAGGACGATGCTAATGGCCATAAAAAAAATTAGCCAGAAGAAACGGGATTTTAGGTGGCGAAGATACTGTTTCAATAGTGTGGCGTATTCGCCGAATGAAACGCGTTCTAGTTTATTCAGCCTAGTTTGGTTGAATATTTGCAAATTGAGTTCCTGCCAATTTTATGTATAGGCAAATCTAGTATAGGCTGATCAAATCTTTGAGTGGGCTACTTGAGGCAAAGCGCCTTTGATCTTCATATTCTTGACTGATCCAACGTGCCCCAGACGGTTTACCGGGATTTCGATAAGCATACACAACCGTCCACCGAGTATCGCTATCAGGTCGGCGAGCCGATACGCCATGTGCGGCATGCGTCCACATCAGAATTACTGTCCCTGCTGGAACAGACAAATGCTCAATTTTCAATGGCTGCCCCNTGGTTGNGTGNTGTTTGCCTAGCATCCAACCTNACTCGAGTTCAGAATCTGACTTAGCATGGATCTTCGTGTCTCGAAACAGATGACTTCCAGGAACAACAGCCAATCCACCATCGTTGATCTCAAAACCATTGACATAGAAGAANATGCGGATGAAACCCAAATGGGGNTCGTCTTCAGCATACCCATGGCTGTGCCAGTGAGATCCCCCATTACCACCTGGGCGGTTGAGGGTGACACAGTGATCATAACGAATTTCCTTGCCAAGCACCCGATTTACCAGTCCCAACATCTGTGGGTGAGTAATCAGGTCTTCCAAATATGCATTGTACTCGGCAGCAAATCGGTTAGGTTCGTAACCCTCAATACTCTCTAAAGAGTGAATATGAGCTAAAGCTTCTCTCAAGCGTACTTGGGCATCTCCAGTTAACAGGCCTGGGTAAGCTAAGTGCCCATCTAAATCCATCCGCTGGCGTTCAGTTTCTGTAAATTGGTAGGAATGGAAGAGTTGGTGAGTCATACATTTATTCTCTTTATAAATAAATCCCGCTTATCTTAACACGAAAGATGGTAAAGTCAAGGCCAAATGCAAGTTAAATAATCAATTGTATAGTCATTGACTATTAATTCGGTAAGTAGGAAACACTTAGGATTGCCAAAAACTTAAAAGCATTGCTATATTTACGATTTTCACCAGGAATACGATCAACCCTACCCACANATAACACACCAGTCATTCGAATATCTTCTTAACCACTTGTTGATCCATTTCACAATCCAAAGAACCATATTTTTCAATGTGTCTGATGAGATTTTGGAATAATATCGAGTTAATTACTAGACATGAANCCCACNATCCAGAATANTGTAGCCTAATAGATGAGGAATATAATCAACAAACTCATTTCTTGACTGATTTTGTTGACAATTCGACCTCTTTACTTCAAAAAAAAACGGTGATAGAATNCTGAANCAAGTTAAGGTAATTTAGCACTTAACAACTCACTCGTCTCTTANGTTGATTCTAAAAAACTGCATTCTTAAACCATCAGAGATCACCGAAANGCATGAAACAAACTTCAAATATCAAGCNCCAACTTGATTANGAAAAGAGANNNCTGNTAAGCTAGAATCANCAATAGATCAATAAAATAGAGGAAGTTAGATNATGTCCATAAAATTCGCCAGAGTAGAGAAGTTGTTTAAAAGCCCTGGNTCCCACCCAAACGGCCTTCAGTCCACTCCNGACGGTCTGTGGTGCATCGACCAAGCTGATAATAAAGTTTACCGTTTGGATTANCAGACAGGCGAAACCCTTTTTGAAGCTCAAACTGACACTGTGAGNTCCAGTGGCATAACTGTGGGGNATGGTTATCTTTGGGTTGCCTCCACCTANGAGAACAAAATAGCCCAATTAGATTTGAAAACTGGTGCTACTATAGCTAAATATGATTCGCCTGGTTCTGGTGTTATTGCCTTTAATGAAGATCAGGAAAACCCTCANTCTACGGGTGCTCACGGTTTGGAATGGCGTGGAGGTAAGCTTTACGTGGCGTCACCGCCTTCCCANATGNTCCATGTTATGAACCCNGAGAATTGGCGGGAAGAATACGCTTTTCGTGCTCCAGGACTGCGAGTGCACGGATTAGCTTGGGCTATCGACGGCAGACTTTGGGCGGCAGACACCTCGGCTGGCACTATCTGTCTGCTAGATTCGACCTCAGGACGCGTCTACGACGTCGCTCGTGTCGAGGCACCGACCGAAGTTCATGGTATGACTATACACGAAGGGGTTCTGTGGTATTGCCATGATACTACCTGCGACATTGGCCGTCTATTATTGGAATGAATAACCCTTGGAAGCAAAATACGAGTTGNTAATATNTGCANCAGNCTCTCAAGTTAAACCGATAACGAGGTGCATAAGACCTAATAAAGTCNAACAAGAATCTAAGAGACCATCCGNAAGTAGGTGTTGACTCAAAGGCAAAAGATGTATCTTTGAATGATGATACTGAGNCTTACCTGCANGTGTGATTTTGCTATACGGCTAAATNGTCNNGGCTTGTGTAATAAGACGTTTGTTTTTCCTACCCACTTTGATACAAGCTTTAAAGNAGTGTGGCAATGAATTATATTAACNATCCAAGATTACTCGAATTTATGAACTGAATNTGGATAGTATGTCTTAGTCAAAGATGAATGTAAGGACCATTTATCATTTCCCCTAGAATCATCCGCTTTCAATTAATCGCTAAACTAATGCTAAGAGATCGATGCTTTGGTATAGCTTTGGGGAGCATATTAGTTTACTCTGCAACATATGGGGTACTAGAGTACATTGCTTTCCATAGTCCTAACTACAACGGAGCTTTAAAAATCTCCAAGTATTTTCCTAACATGTATTTCTACTGGGCATTCATGCTCTTAACAGCAGTTGGAATTACTTTTGCTTTTTGCCGTAANTGGATTTCAGCTTTTTGGTCAATGTGGTTGTTTCCTGTAATAGAAGATCTGTTTTTCTTTATCTCTCTGTCAATTCATGAGCANCANTTNCCATTTCCTGTCTCNAATTGGTATGACGANGCTTTTTCTATAACNAAGTTTATTCGCTTAGGACAAGCAACAATGTTTTGGCCATTTTTCCCTCGTTTTTACTATATTTTCCCCTTGATATATTTATTTGGCTGCTTATCTCTATTNTGGATGCGAAAAGGTCGCTGATGCACAANANTGTCTAACCAAAAGACAGCAGTACAGAANCCGNAAGCGACTACATTCAACCTGATCAAAATAACACTTCAACAANCGTATGATTGATTCAAAAGAACTGTGCTGGAGCGAGAATAACTNAGGTTTCTTTTCGTTTGAACCAGCTGNNTTTTTTTNATAGANAAAACAAGCTAACCATTAACTGTTACTAGCACAGTAATCACTCTTTATCACTAGCATTNCACATCCATTTGTACTNCAAATTNNTGAAGANCTGTTCNAAAACAAGGATCNAATTGGGAAAGAAGTTAAACTCACAATGGNGGCAAAGAAAAANGACACACNATATCCAAAAGATTCACCGTTGGGTTGATATCCTATCNTCANAAGGNGAANATGAAAATTGTGGGTTGAATCACGATGACTTTTATTAGTTGNTCCTTCCAAACTTATCATTACTAACNCACGTANCCAACATATAATCCATTCTTTTCATGACTCAACTTTAGTATGAAGTTGGGAGCAATTCTCCAGAGAAAGAGTTCAAAGTTTTGGGATTTTCCAACTATAATTAGCATATTATTTGGTCAACAGTTTTATTTGCTTATAATCTGAGGCCATAGTATTAAAGCTAACTTCTGTTAACGATTGCTGCCACTATCCCCATGTTTCAGAAAAACTGAATTTATTTAGACAAACATGCTAAAATCATCCGGAAATGATAAAGGTTGCTATTAGTTACGGCTATGATGTCGTCTATTATTTCCTTAGACCAAGTTCCCGAAGAATATAAATTGGTGTGGTCAGATGAATTTGAGGTTGACGGGGAACCAGATCAAAACCATTGGGCCTACGAATATGGGTTTGTCCGTAATCAGGAACTACAATGGTATCAACCAGATAATGCCTTTTGTCACATGGGAACGTTAGTGATTGAGGGCCGACGACAACGTAAACCTAACCCCAACTATCAAAAAGGAAACAATGATTGGAGGAAAAGCAGACCATTTGTTGAATATACCTCTTCTTGTCTTACCACTAGAGGTCTCCATAGCTGGAAATATGGTGTTTTTGAAGTCAAAGCCCGAATCAAAACCCAAAATGGTCTCTGGCCTGCTATCTGGTTTCTTGGTGTTGAGGGTGAATGGCCCAGTTGTGGAGAAATAGACCTGATGGAATATTACCGAGGAAATATCTTGGCCAATGCCTGCTGGGGAACACGACAGCGCTGGCAACCGAAATGGAATGTCAGCAAAGAGCCTCTTTCATTCTTTTCTGATCCTAAATGGGATCAGAAATTTCATCTCTGGCGAATGAAATGGGACAACCAAAAAATNACGCTCTCCGTAGATGNNATTTTGCTCAACACTATTGATCTAAATCAAACAATCAATACCANCAATAAGGGGCCAAGAAACCCATTTCATCAACCGCATTANCTTTTGCTGAATCTGGCTATCGGAGGCCAAAACGGNGGGAATCCCACCCAGACACCGTTTCCAAGCCGATATGAAATTGACTTCGTCCGAGTTTATCAGAAGACCAATAAGTAACCGGACCAAAACCCAACCCTTAACACAAATTAATCAAGATCCTTTCTAATACAAATTTGAGAAATAAAATAAATGTAGAAACAGGTGGAATGAGTATCAAAATACGAAGCACTAAACTTACCTTGCCTTTGCTTCTAACGCTTATTATTTCTGGAGTCTGTAGTGCAGAACCTCTTTTGCCAGATGGACGTCGTTTCCGTCAGATAGTAGCTGATAAATACCCAACTGGTGTTTACATTGGCGGTACAACCGGTTGGCGCAAACGCTCAAACGGTGCCGGTGTGACTATGGATCGGGAATTTAGTTACGTAACACCCGAAAACGATTTTAAACAGAGAAGAATTCATCCGCAACCCAATATCTGGAACTGGACAGAAGCCGATGCATGGGTTGAACACTGCCAGAAACAACAGCAAACCCTACGTATCCACGGGCCGATTGGACCTCAGTGCTCAGCCTGGGCTAAGCGTGACAATCGGACGGTTGGAGAGTTGAGACAGAATTTGATAGAATTCATGACCGCTTTGTGCCAGCGCTATGATAAACATCCACATGTCAAGTGGATGGACGTGGTAAACGAAACTGTCCTACAGAGTGGTAAATGGCATCACCCTAAAAATGGCACTGAGAAATGGGAGAACCCATGGCTGCTCCTAGGCAATGATACTGGTCATACTCTGAATCCACCACTATACATCAAGTTGGCTTTTGAACTAGCTAATAAAAATGCTCCAAATACAGATTTAATCATTAATCAGCATGGAGGTATGGAAAAATTGATGTGGGAGAAAATTAAGGCCCTTGTTTCCTATTTGCGCCAACACAACCTGCGGGTTGATGGAATCGGTTGGCAGGCACATATCGATGTTGGTTGGGAACAGGAGGCCAACAACATGAAACAGCTAGAGACATTGATAGACTGGGCTCACGACAATCAGCTGTCTTTTCACGTAACAGAGAACAATGTCTGGTTAAGAGATGACGAAAAGGATTACCAAGCTCAAGCCCAGACTTTTGAAGCCATACTGAGACTACTGCTAAAGAAACGAAATGGAGGGGTTGTTACTTGGAATGTATGGAATCTTAGTGACAGGGATTCATGGAAAAAGAAGATGAAACTGGAGGGATGCCTCTTTGACCGAAACTACAGAGCTAAACCTGCCTATTATGCTTTACAACAAGTGCTGGAGAATCCACCCCAAGCTGATTAAACAAATAACCAGTTTGCTTGGATCTTAAGAAAATCCCACCTTAGTTGCACCAATTCCAACTATATAATACAAGGAGTTACAGCATTATAATAGAGCAGAGATGTCAAAAATATTCAAGTGGTCCAAAAAGTGATTTGACAAATACCATTACACTAGCCGTGTCGGACAATTTGTAAATAAAGAAGTGTCGAATAAGTCTCAATATGGAAAGATCATCTTCATGTAACATAAGTACCATATTGTTTTTCGTCCAGAAGCATGTTAACCAAAAATGGAAGGATCAGTTGCCAGTCGACCCATCTATTCCTGGTTGCGCACTTACTTGGATTAATAAACCAAATTACTGCTAGGTACCATCACCTATTTACTCTACACTATGAATATGGTAGAATGCTTCATCTGAGTTTTCAGTCCGAGTTAAGCGCCATGTAATAGATCGAACGCCGATTCCGATTTCGATCTTAGCCTACTTAACAGATGGACAAAAACTTCATCAAAAATTATTTGATACTTGTCTCTCCCCCTAACAACAACATCAATCCGAACTAATCAGAAAAAGTTGATGACAACGTCAACGTTGTTCCTTATAAAGTTAATGACACGGATAGGACTTCACAAGGTGAAATATTAATATTTGGAAGGAGAAATACAATAATGTCGACAACTCATGGTTCAATTATATTTGGATACGATGTAGAGAGCACTTCCGATGCGACCAGCGGCTTTTTGCAAGGTGCACAACAATTGCATCGGAAACACGATGTACCTTGGACTATCTATGTTACGGGGCAAACACTATCTGCACGCATCGAAGATGTTCGAGCAGTGATGGATGAGCCGCTACTGTCAATAGGTCAACATACTTTCAATCATGTTTTATTGAAGTCAATCTATATGCGTCCAGATGATGGTAAACCTATTCATGGTCGCTCACCCAACTTTTTTCATCAAGGTGGTACGTTGGAACAGATTCAACAAGAAATCCACAGCATGCAGAATTTAATTGCCGATTTGCTGGAAATTGAATGTCGAGGCTTAACTGGGCCATGGGGCTACTACCGTGGGTTGGTCGATCGACCAGACATTCTGCAAATTTTATCGGACAATGGGATTAAGTGGATTCGTACCAATGCCCGAGATTATCGTGATTGTCAACCAACGCCCTTTAGCGAACAACCGTTTTTCTATACCGANCAAGGTTTTTCAGAAATATTAGAACTGGGTGTTCAAGGGTACCAAGACGATTTTTATTGGGACCGATTTGATGATCGTCGATTCGGTGATTCTTATCAAGATTACCTCTTTGCTATGTTGGAAAAAGTCGCCGATGAAAGTCTGGTTTGGAACGTTTGCTCACACGACCATGGCACAGTGGATGTCGAAACCTTTTTCCAAACAAAAGGAACTTGGATTGANGAGCTGATCATCCGAGCAAAAGATATGGGTATCCGTTTCATTTCCCCTCCCGATCTCTACGCTGAAATGGTAGCAGCCTAAATTGATTGCTAAAGAAAAAACACATAAGAAACAAATGAGTTATTGGATGAAATCCTATGTTGCCTTAGGAAACAAAATCAAAGCTTATTACGAAAGAGTTGGACGTTGTTCATAATCATTAAGAGAATCAATTATTTATGTTGTTCGTACAAGGAACGATCTCAGAAATGATTTAAGGAACATTGACCAAANTCCAGAAAGNCAGAAATCGGCTAGGCTAGATCGTGATATANTATTTGATTTCTATAGTTTGAGGCAAGCAAAAAACTCAAGTAGTAAATATTGCATTAAGGCTAAATGGCACCAGTTAAAATAGATNTTCAATACTATCAAAATTGAGGTTATCTGAAGGAATTCCAAATAATATCTAGTNGTCAATCCNCTCAATTATTATCCNTTTACTGGCGTTTACGAAAACTTCTACCAGAANGGATTTCGACGCAACAGATGGATTGGTGGCACGCCACCNGCCANNAATTGTGGCAAGTATGTAAGCATCTACGAATTCTAGATTACGTCGAAGCTGTTTTGGGACCCGATTTTTATCTTTTGGGCAGCCAATTCTTCAGTAAAGAACCAGGCGNTGGAAANACTACGCCTGATTGGTTATCTCTCACCTCCAGCTTGTANTGGAAAAGANCGACCACACTCCAATTTTATCTTGCTCTCCCTGATCGNGGNTAAAACGATATATCNTGCTAAAANAGGCTAGGCCAACCTTTCAATGATGTCCAAGTTGAATGCCAATACAACAATCAACCAAACTTACGACGGCATAGAACTGCTAATAAACGAGATTCATGAAACCGTCATCATCGAACAAGCCGAATAAATCTGCTTAGGGAGTCTATCGAAAATTGAGAATCATTGACTTAAGTCGNAACTTAGACACTAACACTCCTCCATTTCCGGGGGACAATGAAGTTGAAATCTGTGTAACACAGANCAAAGGAAAGCAAACATCTGGGGAAGAGGGATACTTGAACGCCAGTACCATCTGCTTTAGTCTTCATACTGGTACACACATGGATGCACCTTTTCATTTCTTTAACGGACAACCAACGATTGACCAAATACCATTGGAATCTTGCATCGGCCCTGCGATTCGTCTTGATTTGACCAATCGTTACCAACAAACGGAAATAGATACNGGAGACCTGTTTCCATATCAAACACTGATTAATCAACAACAAAACATTCTAATTGAAACTGGGTGGGGAGAACAGTGGAAGACTCAAAAGTACTTTACTGATTACCCTGTCTTAACAGAGAATGCAGCTGAATTCCTACTCTCTTGTGGAGTTAAACTNATTGGTATTGATACTCCTTCAGTTGACAAGCACCCACACCTTGCCCACCAGNTTCTATTAGGCCNCAAGATCTTAATTTTGGAAAATTTAGCTCATTTGGATCAATTACCTGACACTAGTTTTCAATTGATCGCACTTCCTTTGAAAATCACAGGTCGGGATGGCTCACCGGTCAGAGCAGTTGCCAGAATCGAGNAATAAATATGCCAACTCTAAGNGCTNATGTNTTGACCGAACATGTGAGCCAAATTTTCCAAGCNTATAATGTCCCTAAACAGACAGCAGATGTAGTTGCAACATCGCTGGTCTTATCCAATTTGAAAGGGCANGATTCGCANGGAATAATTCGTGTTGTTGAATACATTGATTGGTTGGGAAAAGGGTTGGTAGATGCCAATGCAACTCTAGAAGTAATTGAAGAAAAGAACACAATCCTTATTACCGATGGGCATTTTGGCTTCGGTCAGTTGATTGGTCGGGAAGCTACTGAGAAAGCTATCTATAAATGTCAACAAGAAGGTGCTTGTATCCTAACCATTCGTCGTTCGGGCCATTTGGGTCGAATAGGTGAGTTTGTAGAAATAGCGGCTGAGGCTGGAATTGTTTGCTTCTCCTTAACTAACACTCATGGTGGTGGAATTCTGGTTGCCCCTTATGGTGGAAAGGAAAGACGANTATCAGCCAATCCGTTAAGTGCTGGAGCTCCNATTGACGGTAATTCAATGATTATGGATATTTCGACCTGTGCCATTGCAGAAGGAAAAATTAAAGTAGCTAGAGAACGAAATGAGACGATACCAGAAAACGCGATAATTGATGGCAATGGATTACCAACAACTAGCCCACAAGACTTTTATGATGATCCCCCGGGTGCCTTATTACCCATTGCGGGACACAAAGGCTTCGCCCTTTCCTTGTTTGCGGAGGTATTAGCTGGAGCTATCTCTGGAGCTGGNTGTAGTAAACAAGGNATAGCCAGAGTAGCTAATGGTTGGTTTGCTATATTCGTCGAACCAGAAGCNTTCTGCGGTCAAGATTTTTACCAAGATCAACTACAAGCGCTAAAAACATGGGTCAAATCGAGCGAAAAGCAAGATGGTATCGACCAGATTCTGTTACCAGGTGAGCCAGAAGAAAGGATTTTTAGTGAACGAACACAAAATGGCATCCCCATTGAGAATTCAACTTGGCAAAAAATAAGAAAAATTGCCCACTCACAGGGTTTGACCATTGATTAATTTCAGGTGATGTGGGTTTTNGAAAGCGANACGAGTTGCACNCCATAATCTATGAGATTTAACCCGTTGGTGGTTCAGCGTCATCCAAGTCATCTAAAACGAAGAACTTCAGCCGTATAGCGACCCGTTCAGCCAAGCGTGATTCGGATCTAGTTGGATCACGTCCTCATCCTGTATTAGAGACAAAGGTGGAAAGTTCCTCCGTCCAGTAGACAAATCAAGGAATAAATTGGGTGCCATATCATTGCTGTAAGGCAAACNGAAGTAGCTATCGAAGCCNTATCNGNNGGANAAAAGTCTGGCTGGTCGGCCTAGGTNCCACTTACNAATCATCTTNGTACCATATCCGATAGACTTTAGCATACTGGCGATTGTAGTTTCTNTTGAACTCAAGCCTNCCGAANNACTTGGTAGTAGCACGACAAAATCATCACCANTATCCAATCCGACTCGTCTAGGATAACAGNCAGTCGTCAAGGCTGCTCTTGATGGAGGACAAACAGGTGACGNAACATAGAAGTCTGTAAAGCGCATGCCTGTCGNAGCCATCAGGTTTAGGTNNGNAGTGCGGCTCANGTCAGAGCNGTAACAACTCAAATCNCCGTAACGGACTCGCATTTCTGTGGAGCGCTTAGGTAACCATCAAATACTCAGCTAGCAGAAGAACAACTGTGCTTACTTTCACACCACAATTAACATCGGTGAAATTCCTGCGATTTGAAACACGTAGTGAGTTGTTAACCAATACATTTAGGTTGAGTGAAATGGAACAGTGGAATANTCAAAGGAGATNGGCAGGATACAACAGATCGCAGGAATCGGAGTTGNACTCCAACCAAAAGCTANGAGAAAAGAAAAACATTAAGGGGTTNGATTAACAAGATCAACTTAGCNTCTCANCTNTCATTGTTTGNGCTATTGTCTCCGAAGTTGAATTTACTGTATCCCTTCAGCCNCTTGACGCAGTTGACTAAATCTTTTTCGNAAATGTTTGGTTTCCTCCACAAGCGCTATATCATCGATTAGGTTTGTTGTTTCTTGTGTATCCCTTTTTAAGTCGTACAATTCTTCATAAATTGGTTGTTGTTCAAAATATTGGATATACTTCCAACGTTCTGTTCGAATCCCTTCACTCTTCGGGATTTTTGGATGATCAAATAGATGTTCACAGCAAAAATCAGTTCGCCACGTTTGTGGGGAGCAATCAGTTAATAAGGGAACTAAACTGCAACCTTGTGTTACCTTTGGTGCATCCAGACCAGCTAGCTCCAAAATTGTAGGTGCAATATCCAAATTGAGTNCCATCTGTTCAATCAGAGTGCCATAGTTTGTGGTTTCTTCTAATCTTGGATCAAATATGATCAGCGGGACACGAATGCAGTCTTCGTATAGTAACCAGCAGTCACTCAACCCACGTTCCCCATAAAACATGCCATGATCTGACATAAATATGATGATTGTGTTATCCTCCAATCCAAGTTGCTTAATTTCTTTTCGTATTCTACCGATGGCCGTGTCTACCCCACTAACCATACGGTACAGCCCCTTCATCATTTGTTGAAACTTTTCGACTCCATCAAACCTCCAGAACCACCGTTCACGCCCAAGAGATTGTTGCAAAAAAACCGGTAAGTTGGCAAAAAAATCGGGACTCGAATTAGCTGGATTAGGTATGGTCACCTCTTGGTAAAGATGATCAACACTTGAGGGCCAAAAATATTGTTGTGGAACATTGTCCTGAGCATGGGGCGCATTGAAACTTACAGATAGGCAAAAAGGTTTGCCTTGTTTGCGACCATGCAGAAAACTAACCACTTTATCTGCTGTAACGTCAGTTAAATGTTTCATACTTCCATCTTCCTGTTTTACCAAATATCCATTAGGCCCCCAATGCTCAAAATTGTCAAAGACATCAAACATCTTTCCAAGCGCTTCTTTTTTATTTTCCACCAATAGTTTTCCATTGGATTCTATACCGAATTTACCAATGAATCCAGTGTAATAACCAGCTGACCGTAGCAAGGTTGGATAGCTTATATCTGTAAACTCACTTCGTAGCGGTGGAGTGTTAAATGTAAACTGATGTCTTCGTTCGTAGAGTCCAGTGAGAAGACTCGCTCGGCTGGCCGCACAAATTGGAGTTGTTGCAAACGCATTGGTAAAACGCATACCTTGATTGGCCAAATTGTCCACATGAGGTGTGTAAATGATGGGATTACCTGCACACCTCATAAGGTTGTATCTTTGATTATCAGTTAATAGAAAAATGATATTGGGGCATTTCATATATCGAAGGTTGGAATTAATAACTAGTTGATCTGGGTTTGTTATGAGTTGGGGGATCGAACCGAACTGATCCTAGCCTACAAATATCTAACCCCTTTTATCGGTTTATACAATTAAGGAGTCAATTGCGTTTTTAGCTTTGAACGAGGAAATTGATGTGTAATTATCTTTGCACCTGTNNTTNACCCGGNACATCATTATCTTAACGCTGTGCATCGCAAACCGAGCCGTTTTGAAATAATTAGTAATTGTAGGAAATGGCATGTTCTCTGGGAAACCATTGGAGGAAGAAATTGAAGACCAGGCTTAATAGTCAGACGAGAAATCACTTGACCGGACCGATCACCCCAGTTTTTGGAAACTTACATTGAACGCTATTGACCTTCGTTCTCCCTCTCCATCAAACGGATAAACCATATGTTCCAACCAACTTGGCCATAAATACAAATCACCGACGACAGGTTTTATCGCCATATTTTGTGGGATTTTGAACATCGATGGTCCAATCACTGGGGAATCTCCATAGACGAATTGCAAATAACCATTTTGATTTCCAGAAGCATTACTTAAGTCNAAATCGTCGGAACTTTCTTGAATAACTAGTGGGATTTTGGTGTACAAACTGCCGGAAAGTCCNTGTAAGGTCTGGTTNCCATGGTCATGAAGTGGGTTGTAATCCCCCGCATAACTATGAACAGACCACATGGTATACACGTGGGCCGTTTTTTGTGGTTGGCTAGTGTCCTCAGTTNTCTTGTAAAAATACTCATAGTAATTTTGGCCTAGACTTTGAATAATATTGATCAAAGGTATAATNCTATCTTCTTCNAGAGAGATTTCCAGTTGTTTGCCTCTGGTAATTTGGCCAACTAACTTATGTGCGTGACTTTTNGTGTTTTCATCCGCAAGAATNTCATCAAGGTACTGGTTAATAGANCTAATAATAGCTTGGCCTACATTCGCCTTAAAAATGAAGCTTTGTGTTANGGGAATNACATCAACTTCTAGCTGTTTCNTAGCCAATTTTNAACCTNNCTGTTGTTTGNTNAGGTGAATTNACCCAAAGCNTTATCNAAATTGGAATCCAAACANGGAGAATATAACCAACTCATGATGTTTACACCAAATTTTTCATCCAGTCAAGAAACNTCNTGTGNTGATCTGCTTGAAAACGATTAATATCAGCAGGTATCAAATGTGTAAGAGAATTGGGTGACCCNCCTCTATCTNCGCGGACTGATNCCACNCAATNTATGATATCACCAAAGTTAGCTTCNTGATCATGTTGGGGAGANACGATCANACATGGACGTGGTGAGATTAGACGTAGNATNTCATCAAAATCGTATGGGATTTTTTCNTGATCNTTATGAAAGATGCCAAGTAGAGGNTGTAACGCATGNTGTTCCCAAATCCGACGAATTCCACCGGTTGGANTAATGTCTGTATCCGTNCGAAGTGGTGTGAACCCGCAAAATGAGGCAACNCCNCTGATTCGANCATCTAAAGCGGAAGCATATAATCCAACCATCCCACCCAAAGAGTAACCGAGNAGATAGATATGATTAATATCAATTTCCGGCATCGTGTTCTTAGCTTCCCCCTCGCCATTTATCAGAAAATCAACTGCATGTTGGACATCACAAATCATCCGACCAAGTTTAGACCATTTCGGATGTGAAGTGTAAAATTTGCTTCCTTCAAGAAGACGAAGACCAAAACCAAGTTGATCAAAAGCAAGAACTACATATCCTTGTTGTGCGAGACGAAAATAAACGGTTGTTTCTTGCACACCATATCCTTCGTTATACCCAGAATGGTATGAAAAAGGATGGAGCCAGATGATAACAGGAACAGAACCTTCTGAATTCGGATTATAATAAAGGTTCCCTCGAACATTGCAACCAAAATGAACTGGCAAACGGGTTGTGTGTTCGACTTGCCATCGGTCATGTGTCATCAGCTCAGATTCTGCTGAGTTTAGAAACGACGACGCCATCTTATTTGATCCGATTTCCTTTGGTTTATGCCCCAATGACCACAAGATTTGTTCCCGCAAATCACCATTTGGAACCAGTAAATCTTTGTCACTTAGCTGGGACTTCCATTCACACCAATTAAAATCATGGATTAACTCTTCATCAAAAGCGAGTTGCTTAGAATCAAGTCGATCGAACATTAGGTCGAACCAATTCATATTTTCTGCAATATGTTCTTTTGTAATAGGAGTATGTCCACCAGAGCGATAACTGAGATATAAATTCTGAGGATGACCTAAAAGCGTATATACTTTTCGACCTTCTAAATATCCTTTTTCCACGGCATATGTGGGTTCACACCCATCATTGTGAGCAGTGTGAATTAAACATGGTCTGGGCGCGATCAGTGCGTACCACCCATGGGAATCGATTGGGAGTTGGTGTTCGTATCCCGCATAAGATCTTAAACTTGGTAGAAACCATTCGCCGGGGAAATCCTCAGGTGTTTCTGCAAATGTGTCGCGTGAAGTAAAACGGTAAGGGCATGATGCGGGTGACCCAGGACTGCGAGCAATAACAGCCTTAATTCGATCATCGAATGCCGCGGCAATTATTGATTGTTTCCCGTAACGTGAAAACCCAATAATTCCAATTTCCTTGGCCATAACATTATAACCATATTGCGGATCAAGCAGATAATCAAGTGATCGACTAGCTAGCCATGCTTTGGTTGAGATCTCTGTCCAGTTAGCATCAGGATACTCAGCACGAAAATCGTTCCAAACACTCTCGTACCGAGGATAATCAACTTCTTGGTGGTAACTGTCAACACCAGGATACAAGCAAACAAGATAGCCCCTCGATAGAGCGTCTTCCGCCCATGGTATCTGATAATCTCGAGGTTGAGTTAACAAGATTGGTGTGGGTGAATGTCCAAATGGTATCCACACCCACACATCCATCGACACCCTATTGGGTGTATTAAAAACTAGTTGAATCCGTTTTCGGATTGAACCATCCGTTTTTGATATTTCCTCCAATGTTTGTACACCAATAATTGTTGGTATAACGTCCGGGAAATCTCCAATAAAGTATTGGCACATAAGACGACGAATCTGTGACCTGCGACGTTCCCAATCACCTGAGGTTTCGACATGGGTCCCATCAAGGAATTCCAATAGAGGAGGCAAACCCGCTCGCATATCCTGCTTCCTTTCAACATCAAAAATAAACTTAATTTACCTTCAAAAGGGGGAAGTTAAACGAGATTAAATGGAGACACCGATATCTTCCCAAATATGGTATAATGAGAACAAAATATAAAGTGGAACTCTGTGTGCGAAACTGCTTCTATCTTATTACATTTATTCTCTTTATCGCAATACTAAATCTTAGCGCTCAAGAAATCAAGAAACAACCCATATCAATTGGTATGTTCAATGTTTATGCTAGTAATGATGCTAACAATTTGAGCCTAGCAACGCCTGATTTACGTGAAGCTTGGCAAGGTGTTCCCACTAACTGG
>PBXZ01000193.1:0-17674 GCA_002729415.1 Candidatus Poribacteria bacterium
TACATTCCCAAAACTAGAACCGGGCGATCTATGTAATTGGCTAACAATTACGCGTTCAGCACCGTTAATAACGAACGTCCCATGTTCAGTCATCAGCGGTATATCCCCCATGTAAACCTCTGACTCCTTAATATCAATTACCAGGTTCTCTTCACTGCCGTCCTTAGCTTCTCTAATTGTCAAGGCCAACCGGGCCTTTAAGGGAACAGAATAACTGAAACCTCTATATTGACATTCATCAATGTCATATTTAGGAGTGCCTAACGAATAATCAATAAAATCGAGAGTTGCAATACCATTAAAATCGTCAATTGGAAAAATGTCCTCAAACATCGCTTGTAGGCCAGCACTCTTTCTTTCCCCAGATGCCACATTTCGTTGCAAAAAATCGTTATAAGATTTCCTTTGGATTTCCACGAGATCCGGAAGCGATTCCTCAATATTCCCAATCTTTGCAAACGATGTACGCTCGCGTTTACTGAGCTGATTGTTCGCCGACATGTTTCCACCTTTTAAACTAGATTTTTGTGGATCTTTTCAAAATAATAGTTTGGATGCTAACAAAACGGGTTATTGTATGATATTTTCTTAGTAATGTCAACGAATTCTATATCATTTTAGTTGTAAACTCAAATTGTTCTAGTAAATCAACACCGGAATTTTTTCTTGTATTTCAATACCCATTTGAATAGCTCCTAATGCTCAACAATTGGCTCAATTTCAAACAAAGTCAACCAATGAATTAAATCCGATTTGCCAGCCACTGAATTCCTCTAAACACAACTGTACGGAAGTTTGGATTGTAAAATGATTGATTATCATGTCCAGATTGGTAACAGAATACACGGCCGTTTCCATAATGCCGTGTCCACCCAACTGTATGCATGCTGTTTACATGATTTATCACCAAAAGGGGATGACTATCATCTCTTACTTCATTCATTGTATAAGTTTCGTCAACCATTTCCCATGACTTCAGACCATATGTTATTGGATGACTATCATCCATGAGATCTGTTTGAACAGTCTGATTACCATGATATCCAAACCTTCGGTCGGCAACACCAACAATTTGACTCCATATTTCCCAATGGGGAAATGCCAATATGGCATGGTGTAACAAGAAGATTCCCTGTCCATTTTCAGCTAACTTATTTATAGAATTCAAGATTATAGCGCCATCCCGCTCATCAGCGACAGGCGTTTGTTGATGAAAATTGTAAAAGAGGATTACATCATACTTGTCATTATATTTCCCTACGTCAGCAACGAAATTCTCAAGATCCTGTAAGTAAAACTCCATATTGGACATACTGCTAAACATCTGCTGAAACCCTGGAATATCAAACGCGTGTTTCCCTGTAACGACTGCGATTGCAATATCAACATCATTCATCACTGTCTTCCCATAAATTATTTTTTCATTTTAGCCCACAGAGATGTGAGCTTATCACTTCGATTTACGCCAATTCTATCCTCTTCCACTTTGATGTCATACTCAACCAAATAGTATATCTTTGGCTCATCCTTACCACCAACAGGTTTACTGATCATTTTAACAGGACCAACGTTGGGAGCCAACCACAAGGTGCCCTCTGATTCGAAATCAACAACTTCTAGCATCATATGCTGTATAATCTTGAGACAATTCCGAAATTTACCTGCCGGTGTGGTTACATCTTCAATGACAACAACTTTTTGATCGTAAATTGCTTCAATTACCATCTCCAAAAATAGAACTTTAACTTTCGCTTTACTTTTGACCGTCCATTGGGCTTCCAGTTTAAGAGGATTTGGGATAAATATCTGAGGAGGCTTGTAATTGAAGATAACCTTTCCAACCAGTGCGACCTCATCAAATACAGCACGATGTATGACAAAGCCTTTTGGAGTTGATTGAATGAAAAACTGAGTTGTGCTATCGTTTGTTTCATCGATTAAAACTTTCACACCTGAAATACCAAAATTGGTATCTGGCTCGACAATTTTAATCGTCTTTTTGTTCACCTTATTGATACTTTGGAATCGCCATGTATTTCCAATTTCATCTGGATAATAAGTCCCTTGAGCAAAAGCATTAAAGAAAACAAAAAAAATCAACAACACAGAAGCAAACCACAACCTATTTCTATTATTCAATTTATTATCCTTATGACTGAGCGGCCTAGAGCAATCTTAACCCTCTATCGGTTCTCCACGGAGTATACAGCTTGGTATTTATTTTTACCTTAATAAAGTTCACAGATCAAATCCAATTGCTTCTGGTTAAACTTAAGGCAAAATGAATAAAGGAGCTCAAACAGAGATCGGAGTTTTAGATGACAAGTGTTGAGCACTTTCATATCGAAAACAGTTTGTCTCGGTTGAAGACAAAAAATTAGAGCTCCATGAATTCCCTCCCAATTAATTAATTTCATAAGGTTAAATCAAATGAATATTCTAGTTATATGCGCAGACACTTTTCGGGCAGATTATCTCGGTTGTTATGACAACAGTTGGATTAAAACTCCACACATCGATAAATTAGCTGGGGAAGGTATTCGCTTTGACGAATTTTATGGCGAAGCCTTGCCAACGATTCCTGCTAGACGGGTACTTTACACTGGACGAAAAGCCTTTCCATTTAGCTATCACCAGCAAAAAGGAGATATGGTCCAACTTCCTGGCTGGCATCCGATATACGATGAAGACATAACTTTAGCTGAGCACCTATCAGATCTAGGCTATACCACCGGTTTGGTCAGCGACCTGTACCATATGATGAAACCGGGCAAAAACTTCCATCGAGGGTTCCATTCATGGGAATGGATTCGTGGCCAGGAAGCAGATCCGTTCATCCCAACGTCAAAACCAAATCAGAACGTTTCCAAATACATTGGATCAAAAGTTGATATCAACCCGGGGAAACACCGCTTGATGTCGCAGTACCTAAACAATCGCTCTTGGTGGAAGGACGAATCAGATCACTTTGCGGGACAAGTGATGCAGTCCGCAGCAAACTGGATTACGAGATACGGGAGCAAAAAGCCATGGATGCTTTGGGTAGAAAGTTTCGATCCACACGAACCATGGGACGCCCCGAAAGAGTTTCTAGAATTGTATTCCTCAACCGATTATCAAGGCAAAGAACCAATCTGGCCGAGCGGATTAGTAGATAATTATACTAAAGATGAGTTTAACCGAATTAAAGCCCACTATGCTGGTGAGTGCTCACATGTTGACAGGTGGGTAGGGCACATAGTTGAAACACTGCAATCGCAACATCTGTTGAATGACACTATAGTTGTGTTCATGTCTGATCACGGCTGTATTATGGGAGAACAAGGTCAGATCCACAAGGGACAAGATCGACTAAGAATACAAGCAACAAGATGCCCATTGATTATACGAATGCCGGAAGCACAATATGCAGGGACAGTTGTTGATGGATTTGTCCAACACCAAGACATCATGCCGACTTTGCTCGGTTTGATTGAGCAACACGTTCCAAAACGATGTAACGGCCAAAATTTCTGGCCACTGGTCACCAAAAAAGAACCGATCAATTTACATGATATCATTGTTTCTGGGTTTGGCTGGTATGCCAGTGTCCGAACGGCAGGTTGGAACTATCAAGCTCCTTGGACAGAGGCTGATAACCAACGTCCTCCAGAGCTCTACAATCGCAAGAAAGATCCAGATGAACTGATAAATGTAATTGAAGATTATTCTAGTATAGCAAAAGATTTGCAAGCACATCTGGATAAGGTCATAAGAACAACTCATTTGACGGAAGGTCAATTGGGGCAGATAAGCGAAACAGACACTCCAGCTGCCGTTCCCGGAGTAAAATGGTAAAGTTGATTACCGAAAATTCAGACAAATTCCGAATGGGTATAAATGGCAATCAACCGTATCATTAGAATTTGCCTCTATTTAGGGATTCGGAAACAAATAGAAGGAAGATACCGAGGTGCTACTAGCACACGGTATGTCAGGGCAAGGTCATGTGGCATTTTCTATATCGAAACAGATCTGTAAACAAAAAGATTCATTGAAATCTTCACTTCAAAAACATTTCCCTGACTTTGATCAACAAGATCTGTACCAATCGAAATGAAAACCCTTACTAAAGCATTCAAGATTTTCTTTAGATTCGTCGTTCCAGCAGTTTTAGTATTACTATATTTTCTAAAGACACTTGTTTTACCAGAAAAAAGGCATCTGGAAATTATGTATACGATTTCCTTATCCGCTTGCATGGGGTACTTCACAAACTTCATCGCTATCAAGATGCTTTTCAGGCCAAAAAAAGAAACGTTCTTTAAAAGACAAGGGGTAATTCCAAAAAATCAAGAAATACTGGCTAAAAGCTTCGGGGAAGGAATCTCCAGCAACTTTTTTGAGGCGAATGACCTAACAAATTACATAACAGAAAACCACGTGGTTGAAAACCTCATAACACAAATCAAGAGATACCTGTCCAACAAAATACAGGAAAACCATGTACAACAGGCCATTAAATCTTGGTTACTAAGGATATTCAGGTTAAATTCAGCAAAAATATACGACGTACTGATCCAATTTTCCGAAAAGAACTTTTCACACTTCCTACAACGGAATATCAACTTCCGAACAGCCTTAGGTTTTCTAAGCGAGACCATCGAAAAGAACATTAAAAACAACAATATCAACTTGGTTCAGATTTCAAGAACAATTTCGAGCCATATTGAAAGCAATATTCCTCACATTTCAAATCAAATTTATCAACAAATACAGGCATACATTGACCAGCAAAGAATTTTACAAAAAGCAACCATCAGACTTGCTACTTGGCTGAATGATTTTGATAGATTAGTAGTGGAAACGCAACTCCATACAATGGTTGTATCAACAGAATTCCAGCATGAAGTTTATCAACAATTGGAAACTGGTATCAGCAAAATTACCGAATACATCAACTCAGAAGAAGGAGCGGACAAGGTCCGCCAATACTTCGAAAAAACGTTGATTGACATACATAAAGTTGTGGAGGAAAAAGGCATCCCATGGCTAATGGAGAAGATCGAATCGTTTCTTGAAGAGGATTCAAACTGGAATAAACTTGAACAGATATGTAACACGCTAATCAACTTTGCAGAACAAGAATTAAAGAACTTAACAAACAGTGAAGAATTTAGTGTTGCTCTTGGCACAGCAACACCAATCATCTTAAATGCACTGGACATTTCTTCTATAGTGACAGAAAAAGTTAGAACCTTGGATACCAATCAACTGGAAAAGATGATTCTAGACGCCACAGGAGAGCACCTTGGAAAAATTGAAGTATTAGGCGGGATACTCGGAGCAATTATAGGCATCGCCTTATTTAATATAAAATTGTTTATTTCGATTATGGCNGGCTTAATCGTCCTCGCCCTGATCGAACANATTTTNACCTCTAAGAAGAACGAATGAATTAAAATCGGGTTTTCTATACACTGAGGAGCCGTCAGCGTTGATCAATAGCTGGAGTCGGCCAAAAGTGGGTCGAAAAACTTCTACGTTCTTTGTTAGTTTGATTTGGTCCAGTATAGTGTAGTGTGCAGGCATGGTGAAAACTACAATCTCCAGCCTGATAGGATACTGGTACGGCCACCTGGTCTTCCAACCTTACTTCCAAAGCGCCACCAATCGGATTCCGATCTTGCGCATTATGGTGAAGATAGATTCCCTGCTGATGACTACCCGGAATAAACTGCATGCTTCCTTGTTCCGGAGTTGCATCTACCAACGCCAACCAACAGGTTATCCCACGTTCGACTGCCTCCTCAGGCCAAGGACCATAACCCGCATCCTGGTGCCACAAGACTTCAATTGGACTATACGGGGGTTTATAAATCAATTGGTCATACGCAACTTCAAGATCCTCACCATTCAGCTGTTTGGCGATTGACAAAATTTTCTGAAAATAGGGGAACTTCCGCCAACCCAATACAGCTGAAGGATCTCCCAGTTGAGCGATTGGTACACTATTAATCCGCTTTTTCCAATCGTGGACATCAATTTGACCACTAATGGCCTTTTGGTAACCCACATTGATTTCATCCACCTGATCCAACGGTAACAAATTGCGAATAACTAAAAATCCATCCGTCCGAAAAATTTCAATGTGCTTTCTGGTTAATTCCACTTCTTTCCCCACTTAACTTACAGGCCATCGATTACTTTATAAGGATTAGTCGCTATTGGTCCCCAGTAAAATATGGATAATAGTCTAGAGGTCAGGAACATGCTCATTTCTTCAGCTCAACCCTCTATCTATTAACACACCAATCTCTAAAGGCTTGTTCTCAAAGGTCGTTGCAAATTTCGCTGGAATCGCATAGATCGTTACAGCCTCTTCCCGACCACTAGCCTACACTTCTTGAGTAACATAATCCGCTACAATTAACTGTGAGGATTTCACTACTTCTTCTGAAATCACAAGCTAGATCTTTCGTCACTTACTTAGCCAATAACATCGTGCACAACTTGACCATGCACNTCTGTCAGGCGGTAATCGCGCCCCTGAAAACGGTAGGTCANTTTTTGGTGATCCAATCCCAACAGATGCATAATGGTGGCCTGCAGATCATGNACATGAACAGGGTTCTNCACAATCGAAAACCCAAGTTCGTCGGTGGTTCCGTACGCGAACCCNTTTTTTACGCCACCTCCAGCCATCCACATAGTGTAGCAGTCGGGGAAATGATCCCTCCCCAAAATCTGGCTTTTGGCTGTTCTTCCCTCACGGAAAGGTGTCCGGCCAAACTCTCCTCCCCAAACGATCAACGTTTCGTCCAACAAGCCACGATCTTTTAAATCATTTATCAATGCAGCCACTGGCTTGTCCATGGTGGCACACTTTCTGGTCAANCCANCTCTGATATCTTCATTGGCACTAGTTCCATGAAAATCCCAACCCCAATCGAACAACTGGACAAACCGTACTCCAGATTCAATCAANCGGCGAGCTAACAAACAGTTGTTGGCCAAGCTAGTCTCTCCAGGCTGGGCCCCATACGATTCAAGAACTCGTTCCGGTTCTTGGCTAATATCCATGACTTCTGGTACGGACATTTGCATGCGGAAGGCAAGTTCATACTGAGCTATTCGGGTGAGTGTTTCCGGATGTCCCATTTCACGGGCCTGCAATTCGTTTAAACGCTGCAAAGTGTTAAGACTCTGCCGACGCATCTGCCGATCCATACCTTTAGGATCAGAAGTATACAGAATAGGATCCCCCTTCGACCGGCATTGAACACCTTGATATACAGATGACAGAAAACCGTTACCATAGGACCCCCTACCTCCATTGGGTTGAACTCCATTAGATATTAAGACGACAAACCCAGGTAGATTTTCATTTTCACTCCCCAAGCCGTATGTCACCCAAGACCCCATTGAAGGTCGACCTGACCGAGGTGATCCAGTATAAACCAGCAACTCGGCCGGCGCATGGTTGAATTGATCGGTATGCATCGAATTAATCACGCACATCTCGTCGGCAATACGCCGGAAATAGGGNACAGCATCAGATAACCAGATACCATGTTTTCCATATCGCGCAAATTCACGCCGAGTACCCATTAGTTTCGGCACACCACTAGTGAAAGCGAATCGTTTACCTTCTAGAAAAGCATCTGGACAATCCTGGCCATCACGTTTGATCAACTCAGGCTTATAATCGAATATATCAAGATTAGGTGGAGATCCTGTCATGTGNAGGTATACTACCCGTTTAGCTTTTGGAGTAAAATGTGGTGGTTTCGGCACCAACGGATTCACTGCGTTGGCTGCCTTCGATTGCATACCATCATGCAAAAATGTGCTTAAGGCAATCGCCCCAATACCAATATCCTTCAGAAAATGCCGCCGGGTGGTGCTTTGAATTTTTTCCAGTTTTGGGTCCATCATGTCCTACCGTTTCATAAAAATTTCGTCTAGGTTTAACAGAACACTGCTGACCNCTGTCCAAGCGGCAAGTTCTGATTTATCCACATTCTGACCAGGCTCACCAATCGGATTCGTAGAAATCAAATTTGCCTGTTCCAAGTTAGATCTGTAATGGGTTAGTGCTAATACGTACAATTGCGCCAGATGCTGAATCTCGATCGATTTAGCCGGACGAATTAGCACACAAGTAAAACCAGCAACAATTTTATCTTCTAAACTTCCGTCATGNGCTAGCAACTTTCTACCGAGACTTTGTGCCGCTTCCACGTAAACCGGATCGTTCAACGTCACCAACGCCTGTAATGGAGTATTTGAACGAGGNCGCCGAATTGTGCATACCTGACGATCAGGAGCATCGAATGTCACCATTGACGGGTATGGATTTGATCTTCGCCACATAGTGTAAATCCCTCGCCGATGCCGATCCTCNCCTGNACTAGTTTCCCAATCGATCCCACTCCCAAAGGCGGCGTTTATCCCCAANTTCGGTTGTGGGGGATTTACTGGTGGGCCATACATTTTTTGGCTAAGCAANCCGCTAACNAACANCGCCTGGTCACGAACTGTCTCCGCAGAGAGACGAAAACGCGGTCCCCTAGCAAATANGTGGTTATCCGGGTCATATGCTAGTGCTTTCGGAGTAATCTTGGAGACCTGCCGATAAGTNGCTGATGTAACAATAAGCTTCATCAAATGTTTAATATTCCACCCGCTATCCATTAATTCGACAGCCAACCAATCCATCAGTTCTGGATGCGTTGGTAGTTCCCCTTGCGTACCGAACTCTTCGCTGGTACTTACTATGCCAAGACCAAACAACTGTTCCCAATGTCGGTTGACCACCACTCTCGCCGTTAGTGGATTCTCTCTGCTTACCAACCACCTTGCTAATCCAAGTCGATTGGCGGGTATACGTTCTGATAGTGGATGGAACACAGCAGGAATTCCTTCGGACACACGAGCCCCTGTGTCTAGGAAATTCCCCCTAAACTGGATTCGGGTTTCACGACGCTTTTCGTCAACTAACTCACGCATGATTGGCACTGTTGCGTAAGGAGACTGTTCTTTGATTTGGTGCTCTAATACTGCCAACCGATCCCGTTGTGATTTTAATTCTGGCGCGATCGATCGATAGTAACTGGCTAACTTTTTATTCTCCATGTCAGTCCGTACTTTATCTGACAAACCGATTATTTCTCGAATNNTGTTGGGCATCCGCACAAATTCCAATACCGACTCAGCATTTGTGACCAGCAGTCTAAAGTTTTTGATTAGCAAATGCTTNTGTTGTGATTTCTGGAGCAACCTNAACAGAATCTTTCCTTGATCANTNCGTATAGGATTCGCCAACACCAGTGTGAGTTTGTGAGGCTGATTCAACTGCCCTCCAACTGCCCAACCTNTCTTTGGATCCGGTACACNAGCTAATACCGACGCTGATGGAAANCCTTCCTGTGCGTAATCAGNAAATGCATCTGTAAATTGCAACTGTGCTTGACCNTCAGACCAATAAACGGNACTTGGAGATGGGACCTGTGACGGNGTTTGCTTCCAAACCGNATTCCTATTTTTATCTANCAGAATCAGTCGAAAACCAGCTAAACGNCCNGCTATACTTTGCCCCCCATCGGTACGATTCCATATGGCTAAAGAACGGANGGACTTCGTTTCACCCAGATCCAACTCCCACCATGGATCCTGAGACTGCTCGGTATGTGTGGTAGATTCCGACTTCCCATAGTCTCCGTCAGTATTTCCATCCACAGCTCGTTCAGGTACACCTTCGTAAGCTGTGGAACTTTGAACCGCTTTCCCTTTTAACGCCACGTTGACATCATCTTGAAAGACTTGCACTTCCGCTAACGATAGAATCTTCCCTGTACCTGGCAACTCAACCCGAACGTACTTTGCCTCGACTGGTTTCTCTATATCGGGTAGCCAAATAGATTGTACCTGTGACAACACAAAGTTCTGCGATTGTGGTAATACCTCCAGTCGTAATGAAGTGATTCTCTTGATTGGCGGTTCTAACGTAATGGTATAGGTATCTTGCTCCGGAAAATCCCCTGTAGCCACGATCGAATTATCCGGCTCAATGNCCAATCGAATCCGACTCGACACAGCNTTCATCGGTTTCATGGTGTACCATTCNGGCTGTTCTTGCAAGAGTTGCTCCCATTGACGTTGGGATTTTGNTAACACTTCGGTCGGCGTGTCCAGAACGGTCTTTAATTGCTCAATTTCTGCTACCCAGCTGGCGCGCTCACGTTTTTGCTCTTCGGTAAAGATCTCAAGAATCGGNCTTTCGTCCNTCTTATCACTATCCTGGGTGTTGTTAAAAAAAGCGGAGAATTTGAAATATTCTTCCTGTGAGATAGGATCATATTTGTGTGAGTGNCATTGGGCACAAGCCATGGTAGTACCCATCCATACCGCCATGGTGGTGTTTACCCTGTCTACAATGGCTTCATTCCGNAATTCCTCATCGTTTGTCCCTCCTTCATTGTTGGTCTGGGTATTTCGATGGAAAGCAGTAGCAATCAATTGTTCTTCCGTTGGGTCATCAAGCAGATCTCCAGCNATTTGCTCAATGGTGAACTGGTCAAATGGTTTGTTNCTGTTCAGCGAACGGATGACATAATCGCGATAAGCCCAAATTGTCCTAGGAGGATCGTCGGCGTAACCAGCGGAATCCGCATAACGCGCTAGATCTAGCCACACTCGTGCCCAATGCTCACCGAACGTCTTTTTTTCAAGTTGCAAATCCACGTACCGCAGATAAGAATCCTTTTCGGTGTCATGGACAAACNGNATTGCCTCTTCAACTGTCGGAGGNAATCCTGTCAAATCAATAGCCACACGTCGCGCTAATGTCCAGCGGTCGGCTTCTGTCGATGGAAACANNCCTTCTNGTTCAAGGCGTGCCAAGACAAAATAATCTATGGGATTACGAANCCACTCNGNATTCTGAATCANAGGCAAAGGTGGTCGATCCGGTTTGACATAAGACCAGTGCATAGTATAGTGTGCACCCTGATCTATCCANCGNCGCAGAAGTTNAACCTGTTGTNAACTNAATCCCTTCCCTGNNGGNGGCATTCTGTCANTTGCCTGATCAGTCGTTACNCGATATACCAACGCGCTTGCTTCTGAATTTCCCGGNACAACAGCTGCGTATCCACCTAAATCCCGAGTTGCTCCNCTATGNTTATCNAGCCGCAATCCAGATTTNCGCTTGGCCTTGTCAGGTCCATGACANGCAAAACAATTTTCTGACAGAATTGGNCGAATATGGNGATTGAATTGTACTGACTCATNTTCACCTACCAAAGCAGTCAAAGCNAATACCCCTTTTNCANTAACACTCAACAAAACACACAAGGCAATTAGTAATCTTTTCATATCAATATTTATTTTAAATCCATTTCCTTGGCAATTTTTATTAGAGAGATAAACTTGGGAAATAATCGGCTATTTTACTGTTCTGAGATGAACCCACTCCCTAATCTATTACACATTGAAACATCGATCAAGCAGAATCTCCCGGTAAATGCAACTTCAATCTGAAATAAGGCATGAAGAATTGACTATAGATTTATAATATCAGGATATGCTACTTTTAAAAACAAAAATGAAGAATTACAGTACGGAGAATTTAAGCCTTTGTGGCAGAAGCATGAAATGAACCAAATTGAAGTCCGGATTACCCGTATTCCTCCCAATGGCACCAACACAAAATACCATATGCATACCAAAGAAGAGGAGTGGTTCTTCGTACTTTCAGGTAGTTGTCATATCAACATCGAAGGAGAATGGTATCCAATTGAACCAATGGATTCAATCTACAAACCACCAGGGGACTATCATATTTTCCGAAACTTCGGGGATCAACATTGTGACATAATCATGTTAGGAACAAATGTAGAAGGTAGCCAAGTTCATCGGCATGATGAGCCTGATCCACCTTCAGATATATTTTGATTGATACACTCGATGGTATAATGGATGGAATCACACCCTGATTCAACCTCAATAGTCAAAACACTTAATCATAAAAAGCATAATTTCCAGATTTGCAGCGGTTAACCTAAAGCAGACATAAATCTATTAGGATATATGAACGTGCAAACCATGGCAAATACACTCTAAGAATTTGTATTAAGTGTGGTTCTAATAACCGAGAACAATTCTGTACTCAATATGTTTTCTTTTGAGTCTTTCGTGTGAAAGGATTCCCATAGTAATCAGGTACTCGGCCACCTATGCTCAGCTTGTGTTCACTTCATCGAAATGACTACAGATCTAGAGAAGTTCAACAATGCATCAAAAAACACATCAAACTGCTGTTGTGATCATACCTCCCAAAGAAATCTGGGCATCAATCCAGTCGATTCGTCAGCAACATGACGCTAACTACCGGAGATGGATGCCTCATATCACTTTAATGTATCCGTTTCGTCCCAGATCAGAGTTTGACTTAGTAGCAGACCAACTAAGTCAAACTTGCCAATCACAGGCACCATTTTGGATTTGCTTGCAGCTATTTCGATTTTTCTCTCATCATCAATCGCGATACACGATTTGGTTAGATCCTCAACCTCCATCTAGCACATTAGGAACAAATTCAGACAGACAAAATCCCATTAAGGATCTACAAAAAGATTTATGGCAAACCATCCCCGATTGTAACGACACTCGCCGGTTTAAAAACGGATTTACGCCCCATCTTTCGGTTGGTCAAGCAACGAGTAAACATAATCTTGACCACTTTCTTTCCCAGTTTCAGCAAGAGTGGCAACCGCTGACATTCTATGTCTCTGAAGTTCAACTTATATGGCGTAAGGATCCTCCCAATGATGTATTCGAGGTGGCTCGAACTATTACTTTTTCATAGTGGTCTTCTCCGAAATTTTCTCAATATTATGTCAGCATCGCGAGTTTTCAATTAACAAGCAATTCCTTATATTTAAAATTCATAAGGGTTTACATTCACTCAATCAGGAAATTATGAGTAGTACATTAAAGAAAGTTGGTCAAAAAATAACAGGAGGTATCAGAAATGACGTTGGAACGTTTGTATGAGGTCAATTAAACTACTCTCAGGTAGATCAACAAAAAGTCCCGTAAAATAATATAGACTATTAGGAGTTAGAACTATGATACGGTTTGAACAACAGATCAATTTCCTCAAGGAAGTCGACAAACTCAAAAACATTATTCGGAGAAATTATCTTTGTGATGGCAATCGTTTTGAAAACACTGCCGAACATAGTTGGCACCTAGCATTGATGGTAATGACGCTAGCTGAACATGCCAACAATGAAATAGATATCCTCAAGACGATTTTGATGCTCTTGATACACGATTTGGTAGAGATTGATGCGGGAGATACTTACTGTTATGATTCGACAGGAAATGAGACCAAAGCAAAACGGGAAGAAGCAGCAGCAGATCGGATATTTAGCCTTCTGCCTTTAGATCAGCAAAAAGTTTATCATCAATTGTGGAGAGAGTTTGAGGAAATGGAAACACCCGAATCACAATTTGCTAACGCGGTTGATCGGCTTATGCCATTGATACAGAACGTTGAAACAGGAGGCAAAACTTGGCAAAAAAACCATATCTCAGAATCCCAAGTGCTAGAGAGAAACCTGCCCATTAATGATGGATCTGCTGTTTTATGGAACTATGCAAAGTTCCTGATTAAATCCTCTGTTACCAAAGGGATTTTAAATAACTGATTTGGGTAGAAAAACATCGACGAGTCAATTCAATCATCGATACATAAATTAAACACATAAAACTTAGGATATGGAATGTTACAGATTAACTTGTCAGGAAAAATTGCTGTTGTTACAGGTGCAAGTGGGGAACTTGGCCGTGTCATGGTACGTACGCTAGCGAGTTGTGGTGCAGACGTTGCCATTCACTATTTACGAAACCAAGAAAAGGCGAGTGAACTCGCTAAGGAAGTTGAATCTATGGGCAGACGAACCGCTCTGGTTCAAGCTAACGTAACGATTCAAGATGAAGTATTTACCATGCGAGATAAAATTTCCTCAACACTTGGTGTCCCTCACATTATTGTTAACAATGCGGTGATTCAGTACAATTGGACAAATGTGCTAAATCAAGAAGTTAAGGATTACGAAAGCCAGTTTCAGTCATGTGTGTTACACAATGTACTGATGGCTAAGGCATTTGTACCTGCAATGATCGGCGAAAATTATGGACGTGTAATCGGTATCAATACGGAATGTGCTATGCAAACATTTGAGGGACAATCAGCATATGTATCGGGTAAACGCGGCATGGATGGAGTTTTACGCGTACTCGCCAAAGAGGTTGGGAAACACCAAATAACCGTAAATCAGGTTGCTCCTGGTTGGACAATTAGTGACAAGGATAGGCAATCAGGTTTGAAAAGGCAAGAAGGTTATGAATCCAAGGTTCCTTTGAATCGACGTGGCACAGACCAGGAAATCGCGAATGTAGTCGCATTTTTGGCTTCGGATCTGGCAAGTTACATCACCGGAGTATACATTCCAGTTTGTGGAGGAAATGTAATGCCAAGAATTNAGAANTGNNAAACCNANAAACNGAAATCNTNTCGTNANATNTCACGNATNTTGTCTGAAGATTACGGCCTAACTAACGAAAAAGNCANCCCCTTCAACCNCAAATCCATTATGACAAGGTTAATCAGTAATTTGAACAACAATCTCATTTGAGGCCGAATTTATGANTTCATCCACNCCCCTTTCTGAAGAGCAGNTACAACATTTCAAGACTCACGGCTTTCTGGTTTTNGAGAATCTGTTCGACCAATCCTNACTGGACCACTGGCGCNAGCAAATCTGGTGTGAACTAGAAGCTAGTTTAGACCAGCCCGACAGTTGGCCCAGGGAACGGACTGGATTAGATGGTTACCAATACGATCCNCCNGAATCGGCTCTGGTTCATCATTNTGCCTTAACCCCTATCATACAGCAGTTAGGTNGTGATGACTTTGTGGCGNGNGGTNGTGCNCCCATCATTCGTTGGCCTGAACCNGAGAAATCTTGGCAGATGCCNNAATCGGGACANATTGACGCCTANGGTGNTGCTAGTGGNTGGTCCNCTTTTATGGTNGGAGCTACTACTTATTTATATGACGTGCAACCCAGTGGAGGAGCCTTCANATTTTGGCCTGGTAGCCATCANACGGCCCATCGCTACTTTCGACAAAACCCTGCACTAGTGGATGGTAGCTTTCTGACAGAAGAAGGCTTTTCTTGGCATTCCTTCTGCGCTAACCTTCAGGCTGGGGCCAAGAATTTGTGGCTCGTGCTGGTGATGTGGNACTTTGGCATTCCTATCTGACTCACGATAGCCCAATCAATATCAACGATTCACCGCGTATTGCGCTTTTTGCCCGTTGGCCCCATCAGCATCAAAGACAATCACCTGAATTCGATATGAAGTGCCAGAAGATCTGTGGAAATACTGGGCCATATAACCTGGTCACTGACAGAAAGTGCAGTGTCTCAATGGTAGTTGCCAGCAGCCAAAACAGGTAAGCAAGACAAGTCAAAGGCGAGTAGAAATGAAGCAAACACAGAAGGGGAATACTGGATCAGCAACACCAGCAAGCGATACAACTCATCATGTCGCTACTGATCATAGTTTCATCTCGGAATTTCGGATCGGTGATTTTGCTAGACTAGCATGGCATCGCTTTTCAAACCGCAATCGACCCTGAGTTAGTCACTTTTAGCCTCCACCTTCGGTGTTAAAATCTACCTTTGCCCGCCTGTAAGGTATGACCCCTCAAGACGCAAACAGGAGAATCTACGGTGCTTGGCTGGACGTTACTCTAATAGTGGAGTATCCACTTGGGCTTGGGCCACCAAGATACTATCCTCAGCCCAGGCCGCCGATACAAAAAACTAACCATTGGCCAGCCTATGCTAGNGGCCAATGATTCAGCCCCACTACTACACTATAGTACTGTGGCTGCTAAATGGAGGTAACAAAATGAAGCGGCAGAAAATCCTGCCAGACCCGCCCCAATATAGAACCGATATCCAGGTTATGACTGACCGACAGGGCAATAGTTTCGCCGTGCAGAAAGCGACGGGNCAAAAAATGATCATGGTTTCACATGATGTGATTGACAGTATTGAGTACCGACAGTTGAGTGATGGCGCCAGCTGTCTCTACCTTCGATTATGCCAGGCCACCAATGTCGATTTTCGCCAGGAGAGGAAAGGGAAATGGAAATATGTACTGGGGCAAACGGCGGCCCGAAGGGAAGTCGAGATGTTGCAGCAGTTGTGTGGGCATGAGAAGAGAAAAGTGGTCCGAGGATGGTTACAGAACTTGATGGAGATCGGTCTGATTGAGCGTCTAGTAGATTCCGAGGGCCGGTTAGCCTTTCTGGTACGGGGATAAAGCTAGCCGCTAGCCAGGTTGTCAGAAGATCTACCAGGAAATAGCCAGCGGAGCCAAAGCCCAACGACCGCAACTGGAGCAGATGTTGGCCCAATTGCGAAGCGGTGATGTGCTGGTAGTGTGGAAACTGGATCGATCGGGCCGCAGCCTGCCTCACCTGGTGCGGCTAGCTGGTCAACCAACTGCTGCAGCAGGACATCACTATGATTACAGAAACCGGAAGTATGATGCGGAGATTTAGTTGGATGTTGTTGGCTTTGTTGGTGTTTTCAGTTTATGCCGAAGATGAAAAAGAGGTGGTTGTTGGAAGTGCTGATGAGTTTAAGGGAATTGAGTCAGTTGTTGTTAAAGAGGGTAAATTAATCAGACCGAAGCAAATCATTTGGAAGAAAGATGGAGTCAAGATGAGGCGTATTCCTGCGGGTCCATCAAGGCCAGTTTTCTACATGGATAGCACGGAGGTAACAGTGGGTCGGTTTAAACAGTTTGTGCAAGAAAGTGGATACACTTATGAAGGGAACTGGAATCAGGTATCTAAATTCTCACCCACAGATAAACACCCGGTGATTTGGGTGAGCTGGTTTGACGCCAGAGCCTATGCCAAATGGGCAAGGAAAAGGCTACCAACAGAGAAAAAATGGGAGTGGGCCGCTCGGGGAGGCTTGAAAAACAAGGACTATCCTTGGGGAGAAGATGAGAGTCTGGCCCGTGATTATGCTAACTATAAGAGAACTGGTGGCCAAGACAAGTGGGAATGGGCTGCGGCCCCAGTAGGAAGTTTGAAGCCGAATGGATATGGTTTATTTGATATGAGTGGGAACGTTTGGGAATGGTGTCAGGATTGGTATAGCAGTGACTGAAACTACCGGGTGTTGCGGGGCGGGTCTTGGGGCAGCACTACTTACTTCCTGCGGGTGATTCGCCGCAGCTTGCAACTCTCCGAATGATGGGGGCAACATCGACGGCTTTCGATGTGTTGTGTCAGGATTCGATTACCCCTGAACCGCACGAAGTGCGGTCCTGACAAGCGATGAAGGAGCGGACTTTATCACTGGTCAGTCAGACATGAACACTGCTCGCAGGCGTTGCAGAACCGACCGACCCCGCATCTCGGCTAATTGTTGGTGTTCAGCTTGATAACTACTTTTCGTTAATGCTGGGTGTTACCACGCCGAAGGTAGTGAGATCACGGGGGGACAGCCACGATGGGGCTGTCGGTTGGCTTGAGTAGTGACTTACACTCGAAACCTAGTCGGCTATAATTGAGAGTAGACACAGATGATGT
>PBXZ01000194.1:0-28907 GCA_002729415.1 Candidatus Poribacteria bacterium
TCATAAGTCTGTCGTGCTTGTTTCGATCTGTTATACTTTAGGTAGATCGCTCCCAGATTGCATAGAGCCTCCACTTTCTTTCTTCCTACACAATTATGTACCCTTTGTTGGTACAGCTGTAGTTCATTTTCCATTTTGCTGAGTTGTTGGAATTTCTGTAAAGCACTGTCAGCTTCAACCTTCCTTCCTTGCTGCAAATAAGCACGGGAAATGCCGTAATGTGCTTCACTCAACATAGGCTGAATCTCTATAGCCCGTTGGAAGTGATTGATTGCCTCCGTCCAATTTCCCTTCTTGGCTAGAAGTTTTGCCTGTTGCTGGTGTGCTTCTGCCCAGGAAGGCGAATTTGCTATTGCCTTGTTTGAATGTTCCAGAGCAGTTTCAACATCTCCTTGTTTTTCATAGATAAGAGATAGACGATACCATGCGTCTGGTATATCGGGATTTAAGTCTAAAGCTTTTTTGAACTGGGATATAGCATTTATTAATTGATTTAACCGTTCATGTACCAGCCCTTGTCCAACATATGGTTCCGGTAATTCTGGCGCGAGTTGAGATGCCTTCTGATAGGTTTGAAGCGATTGGTCATACTGCTCTTGCTACAAATATGCAAAACCGAGTCCAGTGTATGCTTCTACTAACCATAGATTTATAGATGTTAATGCTATTATCTGTTGGTATGTTCTTATCGATTGATCATAATCGTCTCGTTGTAGGTGTAAACGTGCTAAACGGGCGAGTAATTCCAATGATTCGGGATTGGATGNCAGAGCTTTTTTGATAGCTGATACAGTTGATAAAGAATCAGGATTATCTGCTATGTTCTCCTCTGAGGATACACTTCCAGAAAAGGATGCAAGTATCAGGCTGAATACAAGAATTAATGATCGCCACCACAGCATCTGATTTTTCCCTTGGTTAGAATCGAACAATTAAGGAATGGTACAAAAAAGCCTGTCAGTGAGGAAACTGACAGGCTTTTTTAAATAATCCAAAAATTTTGGTTTATTAACGTGATTTGATTGTTCCCCACATGACAGTGAGTCTGTCTTTGGGTTTAACAGCCATAACTGTTTCCAAACCTTCGTTCATAATTTCTTCAACTTCGTCACCTGATAAAGCTCTGTTGAATAATGCCATATCATCCAACATACCTTTCCAATAGTGACCGCTACCTTCTCTGAACCCTAGTCCCAAATAGTTGTCATTGGTAACCATTTTCCCGTCAAGTTTGGCTTCAGCAACTAATTTCCCATCAATATAAGTGTATTGGTTTTTCCCGTCATATATAGCTGCTGTATGATGCCACTTCCCAACCTCAAAAGCATTCTGAGGTGAGTTGAAACAGTTTCTCGCTCCACCTGCGTTTTTACAAAAGTGTGTGTGACGACCACCACTATTAGTAAAGTGTGCGTAGTTTTCGTTTGGTCCGGACATCGGTCCTTTGGAAAAGAAGGTTTGCCAACCATCTCCAGTTCCTTCCCAATTGAACCAGCAAACCATGGTGACAGCCTTTTCTAGNTCTAAGGACTTAGCATCAGGAACTTCAATAAAATCTCCTGATCCATTAAATTCCAGACACTTCCCGAACTTACCTTTGACCCACTTGGGCTTACCTTGAAAATCTCCATCATTTCCGGCGTCGGAAGAATCTCCAGCTTGGTCTCCAGATCCTTCGTCAAAAAGCCAAATACCTACAACGCCGTCCATTATATCAGCATCAGATGCTATAAACGCCATGGTTGTCAGTAGAAACATCAGTGTGATAAAAAACGTGCATTTTTTCATGATTCCCCCTCGCTTAGTTACAATATGTTGCAGCCAGCCAATTTGTTTATGTTTATATTATACGTTAAATTAGAAACTTATATAACAAAATATTAATACGCCTTGCTTTTCAACATAACATTATGTTAGAAGTGGTTAAAGTCCAAGCATTACTAATATAATTCCATTACATGTGCGAAAAGACGAATGCCTGTTATAAAAAACGATAAAGTTGAAATGCCCGGATGGTGCGAGTTGCAATCCTATGAGCTTGTAGCGCTTTCTCCCAATGAAGCTCACACTTTTAAACGAACCCACCCAAACGAAAAATTGATTATTGGCAAAGGAAAATGCCAAATTCGGTTCGAAGATCAGGTTGTGCCTGGAGAAAACGGTACCAATTTAAATTTAACACAAGAAGATTCTTACTTTGAAATTACGGAAGTAATGCAGGAGACAATTGCCATACGAATGTGCGGCGATTGGCCGGGAGAAACCAGTTCAGGGATCTTTACAGTCAGCAAATCGGATACACCTCAGGACGGTGGCGATCCAGTTGATTATTCGAAAGAAACTAATTTCGATAGCCACTATCACGATTGTGACGAATACTGGATCCTATTTGAGGGTAGCGGTACTGCTGTGACAGAAGGTCAATCATGCCAGGTTGAATACGGCGACTGCGTAGCAACAGGTATGGGACACCATCATGATTTCCCGCAAGCCACTGAACCTGTCAGGGCAGTTTATTTTGAAACCCTATTAGAAGGTCGAAAACGAAGTGGACATCTGTGGAACCATACACATGGTAAAGCCCAACCAGATCTGAAACGGGTTTAATCCTTTGATAAAGTATACAAGGTAAGCTGACTTGCTGGCGGAACAGCATCACGAGGTCGGTCGCGATTTCTGGATAGCGTCTCCCAACGCAGAAGATAGTGTTCGGATAAATTTTGGCCTCGATCACGGCAAGTCTGAACTGTCAAACCAGGGAAATCGCCTCTGACTTCCGTTATTTCTAGCGGCAGGGAATCTGCTTGCNGNCAAAATGTTTCGACCGGTTCAAGTGTATCCGGATTCAGTCGCCAACCCCCGGATCCCATTTCAACATGCGAATAGGATTGCACTAAACTGCCGTCCAGTTCCAAGTGCACTGCACCAACACGAATTTTGGNGCTGATTGAACCATTCCCTTTGAAATCCCAGCGATAATCCCAATTGGTTACTTGATAAATTTGCCATTGATGACCTTCCAGACGGGCGTTATAGATTTGCGTCTTTCCCTCAGCATCATGTTTGTGATAACTAACAATCGGTCGATTCTGATGGTCGAACCCCAGTGATTGGTTCATGTTGATNATCCCACCATNAACTGGAACGGGATCAACAACAACACGTTTTTCATCAATGGTAATAGGTNGCTCTATTTCCTCTCCTTGCCCAGTTTNCCATTTTCTCAGATCTTGGCTGCGTGCATAAGAAATGTGGTGGTTAGTACGACAATCCGGTGTGTCTCGCCACATCCAGACCAAATGGAAAAGTTTGTCCCTACCCATAATTGGGCCATGTGAATAAGCATTCATTAACCTTTTACCATCGAGCAAAGGTTGACCAATTAAAGGTTTCCATTTCTCAGTCGTTGGATCATAGACATTATAATAATCAACTCCATTTCCGCTTGATCCGTCACGGTAGCGAAAGATAAGTTCGTTTTCTGACCCTCGCATGAAAACTGGATATGTACATCGCCCCTCATTTTGACCAGTCATGTGATCAATCTGAGCAAAACTTTGGATATTCAATGGTTGAGTGGTTCTGAAATAAGTTAATGGATCACCATGCATATTGCCGCAAAGGTGGATCTGGTCAGCGTCATCAATTGCCATTGTGACGTAGTTGTGACTGTCCCATCCAATATAGGATGGAAATGTTGCCTGTTCAAAAGAGATCGAATCGATCCGTCGGGCAACAATTTCCATCTGGCGATTGGCGCCATAGAAAACAATAAACTGGTGCTGGTCATACGTCAATAAATCAAAGCCAACTGGATGCCCAGCCCAGACTTTTGCAATCTCGATTGAATTAAGGATTTTCATAATACCCTAATAAGTTGAGAGGGAAATATTTCTATTGAATTCTTTACTTTGACCTTGTTAGAATCGGAGCTTCAACATCGGTAAGAATCGCCCATGTTTGATACAACATCTGCATTTGCTTGACACGATCTGGATAAGATGCAGCCAAATTGTGCGACTCAGTTCGGTCAGCAATTAAATCGTACAANTCCCATTGTTTAAATGACTTATCCCAAACTAGNTTCCATTTTGCCTGTCGAACNGCATGATTATTTGAAAAATGCCAGTAAAGGGTTTGATGACCAGNACGTTGCTTTCCNTGAAAAATTGGCAACAGACTTAGCCCTTCCACTGGTAAGATAGATATCCCGTTTCGAGTTTTGGGATAGGATTTGTCTACAATATCAAGNAATGTTGGTAACAGATCAATAATATGTCCAACCTGATTTGTCATCGTGTTGGCTTTAATCATATCTGGCCAGTATGCGATAAACGGGGTAGCGATTCCGCCTTCATACATCCGCGCCTTGTATCGACGGAATGGGGTATTTTGAGCCCAGCCCCAACTGGGCCCGACAGCGGTATATGTCTCTGGAAGTCCAGGCACTTGCGACATGTCACGTCCGCCAGGTTCTTCCGCACAACCACCGTTATCAGATAAGAACATAATTAAAGTGTTATGAATAATATCCAGTTCCTCTAACGTTTGCAAGATACGACCGATGTTTTGATCCATTGAATCGATCATTCCTGCATAGGTTGCCATCCGTAGGTCTTCCCATACCGGATTAGTTTTGTTCCATGCGTAAGCTTTAGGATCATGTTTCCATATTTGCCAATTTGGATCAACTAAACCTGCTTTAATGAGACGTCGATGACGATCTTGGCGCAATTGATCCCATCCACCAAGATATTTGCCTTTGTATTTAGCAATGTCTTCCGATTTGGCATGAAGCGGATAATGTGGTGCAGTATAAGAAACGTTAAGGAAAAACGGAGTTTGGTTATCTGAAAATCGCCGGATTGTTTTAATGGCATGATCCGTAAAGGCGTCTGTAGCATAATAGTTTTCTGGAAACGGTTTTTCTATGATTCGATTATTATGCCCGAAAACGCGGATACGACCGCCTTTGAAATCTGGATCTCTCCGAATTGGGTTAAAGTAACTGCAGCAACCATCCATTAAACCGTAATACTCGTCAAATCCTCGATCAATCGGCCGATTGGGTTTTTTGCTTCCTAAATGCCATTTTCCACTCAAGGCAGTTTGGTATCCTGCCTCTTTCAAAATTTCGGATATAGTAACCATCTTATCATTGAGCAATCGAATTCCACGTCCCCCATTTCGCGGATAAAGGCCGGTCATCAATGAGGCTCGAGTTGTAGTACATTTTGCATTATTGTAAAACTGTGTTAAACGCAAACCTTCTGTGGCTAGCCGATCGATGTTTGGCGTTAGGATCTCACCTCCATAGCAACCGATGTCAGACCACCCCATATCATCGGCCATGATTATGATGATATTCGGCTTCTCACTTATCATTGCCTGAGCAAGTTGGGTTTTGGTTCCAATAATACTTGCTAAGGCAAAGTATAAGATCGATTGAAGAAGGGATGTGAATTTCTGTTTTTTTGTAACAGTTAGTGTTTTGTCAGTCATATGGAAACTTCTACATTCTGCTTTAATTGAAGGTTAACTGAAGACTATCCTGGAGTAATCACTCCTGCCAGAACTCATGAGTCTGATGTTATAATAAAAGTAGACTCTAGACGAATCTAGCTGAATACAAGTTAAATAGCGTCAACGGAAACCGAATTAGCATCGTTTCGCCATTTGCTAGTGTTAGTAGGAGACTCACCTTGAAATATGTTTCGATCCTTAGTTTTGTAGCTGTTCTGATCGTGGGAATTTATGGGTATCAACACAATCGCTCCAAACGGACAGAAAGTGTGAAAGCCCTTCAACGGGAAGTTGATCAATACACACAACAGATTAGCAGCAACCCATCTGATAAACAAGCACACTACAAACGAGGTATGGCACACCGAAAACTAAAATCATATCAGAAGGCGATCGACGATTTCACCGAGGCCATTAAACTAAACCCGCAACATGCAGATGCCTACCGTTACAGAGGATTAACACACGCTATTCTAGGCAATCTTGACCAAGCGAACGAAGATTACGCAAAATCGCTTGATCTGGACGAAAATAAAAAAACAGAGGGATGAGTTCATCATATTTCCTCATTCCCTCTGGTGTGTAACTCTTACAGCTATGGCGTTACATTGCAGGTATCGTATGCTGCTTTCATAGCAGCAAGTGGATCGCCTTTCGGACCAAATTCGTGACCGACATAGAGATCATAATCAGTCTTGGCGATGGCCCGCATTACAGCTGGATAATAAATTTCCTGTTCATCATCCAGATCATTTCTCCCAGGATTACCGGCAGTGTGGAAGTGACCAATGTATTCGATGTTCTCCGTGATGATGCGGATGAGATCACCCTCCATAATTTGCATGTGATAGATGTCGTGCAGTAACTTGACTCGAGGCGAGTTGACAGCCTTACAAACTTCAACCCCCCAAGCCGTAGTGTCACACTGATAATCTGGGTGATTGACTTTACTATTTAACAATTCGATATTGAGATTAACACCTTTTTCTTCCGCGTATTTAACAACACGTAAACAACCTTCAACAGTATTGTCTCGACCTTCCTCTGAGGATTTCCCCTCACGATTACCGGAAAAGCATATTAAACCGGGAATCTCATTTTCAACCGCAATATCAATATTCTTTCTCAGTTCATCTTCTATTCGATCATGATTTTCACGTTTGTTCAAACCATCCGGCAGAGATGCATGCCCAGAAACAGTAGCAATCCTCATGCCGTGCTCGCGCACTAGATCCCAATATTGCGGTGGCAACATCTCAACTGATTTGTAACCGATTTTAGCAGCTTCAGTAATAGCTTGCTCAGGAGTAACACCATCTCGTGCGAAACAGCCGAAACATATTGATTGATTAATCGAACCCATCTGAAATTCTCCTTGGTACATCACATAATTCCAATACATAGTTTATCAAAGAAATCGGTTATCAATCAACAGGTTTTCAAGTTCGGGCTTATTGCCATTACAACATCTTATTTTATTTATTTATGTTCCATGGGGTGGGGATTGTGGAGTTGAAAATTTTGTATCAGGCAATTCGAAACCGGATGATTATCCTAACTAGTCCTATTATCCGGGTCTTACCTTTTGGTCAACAGACTTACACATTCCAGTATTCAAAGCTTTTCTCGTCTTCAAGTACCATCAGATCGAAAAAAGTTTCAATGTCGGTTCGACGGGAATCAAGTTTATTGACAGTTTTTTCGAGAAAAATCCTTTGCCCTTCAGTAGTGGGAGCCATGTTTGTTATTTCCTCATTATGATCTTTGATTTCTGTTTTAGTTTTTATATTCTTTGTATTCAGCCAATTTATAACATCCGCATCTGTTGGGTATGATTTCATCACGTCCACAAAATTCTGAGCTGATATCCCAAGGAACACGAGTAATTTTCGATCGATGCCCGAATCTTCTCCGTACCAATATTCTCCTAGAGAGTCCTTGCTTGTTGCTCTGGCTTTGTCAATCAATCTTGCTAAATGGGTGATTCCACCGATGTTGGTATCATAGGGACTCCTTGGGGGGCGACGGGCGAGATCAACGATACCAAAACTTTTCTGATCATCGTAATCCATCAGATCAAGCCAATTCCCAATGTTGGTTTGCCCAGGTGTGATCATCTCCCGCCGCTTGGCAAAATTGTCTCTATGCTTTTCTGTTTTTAAGCCAAACTGTCGCGCGTTCTGGTTGAAAACTTCAATTTCGGCTGGATCTTTTTCTATATTTAATAGAACCCAATCACTGAGTTCTAGATCGTTTGGGTTGTCTACTGCTCCTTGTTGGAACGACTCAGCTGAGAGATTTAAAAAATCGAGAAGATAGCGATCTAATCCAGAATCCTGACCGTACTTATATTCACCAGTTTTATCCGCGCGAGCCGCCCGTGCTTTTTCAGCCATTCGCGCAATACCGAAAATCCCTGCAATATTTCTATTGTATGGACTACGTGGTGGTTGCTTCGTAAGATCTAATTGCCAGAAGTTTCCCCAATCATCTAATTCCACCGATTGAAGAACTGTTTTTATGTCGGTTCTGTCTGGTGCGTATTTGGCTAGCCGGTCTTTCAAACGTTGACGATATTCTTCAGTTTGCGGCTCGATACTTAATTCCCGTTGATTAAATTCTTCAATTTCAGAAATCGTTCTGGTCGATTGCTCAATAACCCAAGTATCCAAAGTATGGTCATCGTATTCTTCTACAGCTTCTGCAAACTGTTCATCTGAGATGCTGAGGAAGTCCAATATTTTGCGATCTAAACCAGACTCACCTCCATAAAGATATTCACCGAGTGTTTCATTGTTGAATGCCCTTGCTTTGTCAGTCATCCTTGCTAAGCCAACAATACCTGCTATGCTAAGGTTTGATGGGCGTCTTGGCGGTTGTTTTGTTAAATTCATTATAGTACCCTTTTCTTAATTATTAATTGTTCCGATTTTCAGGATGATTATATCATTGGTAAATTGCTTTTTGTAGAATTCTAAGGTTGTAGATAATTAAGATGAAACCCCGTTATGTCTTGNTANNCTTTGACAATAGCTATTAATTTGGNCTCACNGTAAAGTTAGCCNAAGGTANGCTTCGGAGCTGATAATTTTTGAGTTGTTGGTTTAGTCCCTTTAACATCATTTTCAGTTTCGTAAACTCCAAGTCAGAGATTTTNGTTGTTTTTTCAAGTGTGTCGATAGTTAATTTTTTATCTTCTAAGTAGCTTTTGCAATTTTAACCATAAAACGATAGGAAGTAGCATTGATGCGAGTCCAATGGAAAAAGGTATTTCATAAATCCACGTCGCTCCAAGTTTTCATCATTTTTACTAGTAGTACATTTAGATTTCTGTGGTTTTTTTTACACTTGTTATCCTCCCCAAAAGACATATGTTGGTTTACCCAATAAAATGCCCAAAATACTCCATGAACTGCCAACAATGAAATCACCTAATATTAAACCCTGAAAAAACGGCACTAGGTTTCGATAGGATTTTACACCACCGAATCGAAGAATTAACCATTTGAGCACTGTACTTATCAAAAGCGGGAACCATAATCGACCGATAATCCACCAGCCACTAACAGCATAACCAACTGGATGCAGTGGCCACCAAAGAAATTTTGATCGGAATAACATCACGACGATTGTAAAAGCGAAACCAATCCCCATGAATAGAGGATCTGTGTAAGAAATGTCGGCAGGTTGTGTGAAGCGTGATGCAAGTATGCTATAACCTTCACGAGCGAACCAAGTTGTACGATAGAGTTTGGATTCCATTCCCAGCTTGTAACCTACATGAAGAATTGACCAGAAGCAGAAAATTGATCCTAGCACCGTAGCTATTAGTATGGCGATGATAAGCCTATTGGCAGGCATTCTGATGCGATTAGCGAGTTTAAAACCCTCTAGTTGATGTGGCATAGGATGAGCTCGATATGATTCACGATTCAGCCAGTAAAATAACGTCATCATAGCTAAATTTTGAGGGCCTATGCGTCTAACTCCCAAAAATGTTGTTAAGATATAATCAGGGCCAGCACCGTACATATCATGGGCTGGTGGTCCAAGTTCAGCGCGAATTCGGGTAATAACAGTTGAAAGTGCAAAGTAGATGGTAAAAAAAGACAAAGCAAACCAAAGTGAAACACCAAATAAACGACAAAATCCTAGAATAGCACTCATCCCGATGCATATGCCCAAAATAGCACGTCGGTATTCCATCGGTTCTCTGCTGTCGTCGATGCCTTGGCCGGTTAGGCTTTTTCTTAGTACTTGGAGTAAATGTTGGCGCCCTCCCCAAATGGCAAAAAACAATAATCCGATCCAAACACCCCGTACCTGTGCCATCGGGTATGGAAATCCGGGTAGACTCGATAGTCCCAATTGACTTCCGATAATACGTTGCATTTGCCAAAAAAGATAAAAAGACCAGTAGGAAAAGGCTAAGGAAAGCGGCATTAGAAAGCCAAGTCCAATTACAAATGGATAAAGCGTAATGTTCATAGAGAATATTGCATTCCACGGCTTAGTGGTTACCAGGCGATTGACTGAAGTAACCCATATTGGAATGTTTGGTACGGAAGGGTAGAGGTGCGAAATACCATTTAATAAGCCTATTCCTCCGGAAATAGCAATTCCAATCCAGACCAATTGGTTTGAAAAAATACTTCTTTCACCTTCCTGTGTCATATTGAAAGGTAGTTCAACAATCGGGTAAGCAAGACGCTCGTTTTCAATCCATTGCTTTCGTAAAAGTACATTAATGCACAACATTACCCAGATAAGAATTATGATAAATACTGTCCAGCAAACAGTAGGCACTAACCAAGCTTGAACGTACTTGGTAGTATAAAAGGTCGTTCCACCTTTGTAGAATGGAGCTAGAATTGTATGGTCTTTTATAACAAGCTGGTTTGGTAGATAATGGCCGAAGAGCTCAACCCATTCATTTTCAACGGTGGCATACCAAGTTCCGCTTCCAATGAGCGAGATAAGACATTGCATCATATCATATCCACTTAAGGCTGTTGACACGCATAGCATAGTATAAATGGTTAATAATTCTCCCTGCTGAAGTGTGACTTTCGGGATATATATTTTCAGGAATTGATTGATGAGCACAAGAATGAACAGAATAAAAACGACATTGAATAGAAGGGTAAGAATGGCTGGGAAGTTCATCAGCCAAACAAGTGTCATCTGTATGTGCCAGAAACAATTAATCGGTATGAGTAACACGCCAATTAACACTGCACGGATTGTTACCTTAGATTTTTTGGTTGGACTTGGTAGCATATAGGGCTTGATGGACTTTCATGATGAGAGCGAACTATTTAACGACATAATGTTTTATCGGCGTTAGTTTTTTTCTTGCCTCTGACAACCGTAGCTGCAGTTGCCCATGAATATGGAGGATCCTCAATTTGGGCATCGCGGTAGGTTGGAATCCAGACCCAACGATCTACACCAGTTCGGTTTGGGTGGCTGGCATGTAAGGTAAGGTCATGAAAGAAGACCCCGCTACCAGCAGAGATCTCTGCCGTGATAGCCTTCGATTCATCCACAGTATCAGGCTGAAGGCGATGCCCAAATCCATAGCCATCATTTGCTTCTCCATTGTGTATGATAGCTGATTTGTGACTGCCAGGAAAGAGCTTGAGACACCCATTTTCAACCGTTGTATCATCCAGTGCAATCCAAACTGAGATCTTATGAGATCCATGCCAATAATGCCAATCCTGATGCCAGGGACTCTCGAAATTTATTTGGTGACTTTTGAAGACCGCTTTATCACTGAGGAACTCTATATTTGGTGAGAGGATTACTTGCAGAACATCAAGGATCTTCTCATTTTTTACCGCATTACGGAAAATTTGGCTTTGAGCTGAGAGACCAACGTATACACCATGTCCAGCAATATCCCTTACATCTTGTCCAGCTTCTAGGGCTTTGTGCTTCGCGGTATCTATTAATGCTTGACCTTCAGCTTTGAGTAGTTGGGACTCTTGATGGGTCAGAATTTCGGAAACAATTACAAAACCATTTTCAGTAAAAGTATTACGAATTTGGGTTAACATTGTAGGGTCTCTGTTCTAGAAAATTTTCGATTTCTGTGACTAGGGTTTTTGTTAAGTCCTCAATATTATCTTCACCCGAAACAATCAAATCAGCATGTTTTTTACTGGGTTCCACCCATTCAATATGCATAGGGCGTGTAGTTTNTAGGTATTGCATAGTCACTGACTCTATGGTTCGGTCCCGTTCTTTAACGTCACGGATGAGGCGTCGAATAAACCGAATATCGCTTGGAGTGTCAATGAATATCTTGATATCTATTAGTGGTTGTATAATGTCTAGTGCGAGNAACAGGATTCCTTCAACCAGAATAATGTCCTTNGTTGTTATTCTTCTTGTTCTNNCTTGTCGAGTGTGTGTGGCAAAATTGTAGCATGGAGCNTCGATGAATCTTGTGGATTTTAATTCGTCAATATGTGTTTTAATTAAATCGATATCCAGCGACTCAGGATGATCAAAATTNACCNATTTGCGATTGTNGNTTTTTTGNAAATTGATATCTTTATAGTACCAATCGAGACTGAAAATGGCAGCNCGATGGTCGCCTAATCGCTTTTGAACTGAAGAAACCAGCGTTGTCTTTCCCGCACCGCTTCCTCCTGCAAAACCTATCAATATTGGATTCGAGATTGTTGAAATAGACATTGCGCCTTNCTGATGATATTGCCTGCTGAGTTTAGCTAACGTCCCGCCTATAATTAGAAGCGATTCACAAGTACGTAGCGTTGGATCTAAGCGCCACATGGTTATCAGAATTTCTATATTTATAATGTAAGTTATTGGTCTTTACTTTTATTTGTAGTTATCCCGACGGTTGAATCAAAATAACGTCTGTTGTGATGCACGTGAATTTTCGGTCAGTTTTTGTTTCGCAGTAGCAATGTCATGGATTAATATCTGGCGCCCTTGTGCAAATTCTTTTTCCTTCATTCGGAGAACGAAGGCTGGATTATATGTCGCACTGACAAAAGGAGCATGTCCTGTGTCAGTGAACCAGATTCCACGTTGTTCAGTTAGGCGAAAATTTTTGCTAATGATCGCTTTAGCAGAAGGGGATCCCATACAGAGGATAACATGGGGCATGATTATGGAAATCTCACTTAACAGCCATTTAGCACAAGCTCTAATCTCTGACGCTTTCGGAGGACGATTCTTGAATTGTGAACCATTCCAGNTTGCCGCCCGACACTTGATAGTATTAGTTAACCAAATTTCTTCTCTGCGTAACCCGTTTTCGGCTAGGACGTCGTTAAGAAGATTCCCTGCGGGACCAGTGAAAGGCGACTGTGTATTATCGTCTGTAGCGGATGGNCCCTCTGCTATAATCATTAGCTTAGTATGCGGATCACCACTGCCAAAGACTACATGCTTCCGGGTGGAGAAAAGGTCACAAGCTATGCATGCTTTAGCTTCTGCTTTGAGTTGATTGATCTTNTTTTCGACGTCNATAGAGGTATTATTGCTCATGGTAATGGGACACTGTATGCTTCCAAAATTTCTGGATTTAATTCGATGCCCAGTCCCGGCTGGTTATGGCTGTGGATGTAGCTATGACAGATCGTTTCGTGTGGTAGTATTAGTTCACTTCGCCAACTGACTTCCCCCCAACCGTATTCTAGAATTAGAAATTCTGAATGGGAGAGCATAGTCTCTACTCCTGCGGCAATTGTAACTGGACTTGAAGGTCCATGGGGCGCGGTAGGAATTCCCCACGCTGCGGCCATATCTGCTACCTTTTTCAGTTCGCCGATGCCACCAATAATCTTTACGTCTGGCATGATGATATGCATGCTATTTCGTTCGAAAACTTCAGTAAATCCCTGCCTGAGCGATCTGCCTTCACCACCCGCAACGCGTAACCCGCATTCTTCTTTAACGATCATACAGTCTTCCATATTAGACTCAGGGACGGGTTGTTCGAACCAAAATAAATCTAAATCCCTGAGCGCATCCGCTACTTCTAAGGCTCCTTTTACAGAAAACCGGCTGTGGCAATCTACTAATAGGTCAGGATTAGGGCCAATAGTGTCTCTTACAGCGCGCATGCATGCAATACCAAGTTGTGCATCATTTGCTGAATCAACACCTGGATTTAGGCCATCAAAGGGTGCAAGTTTAATGGCATCAAATCCTTGTTCTACTGCGGCTAGTGCATTCTTTGCAAAACCTTCTGGTGTTCGATCTGTTGTTGCTCGATTAATGTTGGCGTAAAGTCGAATCTTCTCTTGACATGAACCTCCGAGAAGTACATGAATAGGTGCGTTGAGTGACTTGCCTAGAATATCCCAAAGTGCTTGATCAATTGCGCTAAGTGCATAGATGTTAGTTTGAGCAGAAGATTTGTACTTAGAGAAGATTGGTTCAATCTCCAGTGGATTCTCTCCGATTAATTGGTCGCCGAGTTGACGTACGGCAGCAACCCTATCTGTGTAATTTTTCCCCGCTCTTAGTTCACCTAGGCCCTGAATACCTTCATCCGTGAAGACATGGATAAACACCCAATCGCCACGGTGATTGACATGAACGGCATCCAATTCTACTCCGGTAATCTTCATGTGAGGATGCTCTTATTGCCTATCTTTTTGGTCAACGTTGTGTTCCTTTATTAATTGATTTTACAGATTCGTTTGGGAATTACATCAGTTTGAAAGAATACTAACACTTCATACTCTCGCCTCACAAGCAAATTGTGTTATGAGGTGATTACTGTCGAGGAAGTAGCAACACGATACTATATTTACTGTATACCACGATTTTCTGCCTTAGCCTTTATTATTTTTGATTTTTAATATATTTTACCCTAGTTTAGCAGTATGGTTATATTATCGAAGTGGAGCGATTCGTGAAGATATTCGTACTGGATAGGTTGATTTTGCTAGTATCATTGGCAATCTTTGATGTGGAATTGCCGGTTATCTCCGATACACTCTATCCATCTGAAGTGTGTTCTGTTAGTACTTTTGAGTCTATTTATTAATTAAGATTGGTAGTATGGGGTACAGAGCATCTGTTGGTCTTTTTATGCTAGATCCTGGGTTTTAATTAGATGTTCACACACCGTTGGAGGTCCTACCATCCTGGTATTTGACTTAGGCATACTAAATTTTGGCGAGCACCATTGAGGGCCTATAGGTGTCTATAGAGGTTGTTAATTTTGTTAATACTAAGCATGTGGTCGAAGGGAAATTGCTATTTGTGCAGATTGGCAAAACTGAGACTTTGAGAGAGCTAGAAATTATGCACGATGTGTGGGGAAGTCTCCAAATGGTGGGTTCCCCAGTTGGATAGGTGGTATATGGGAATTGTCATTGGAGAGTGAGGGTGTTTGTGTCCGGAGTACTTTTTCGTTTGCTGTTAGATCTGGACACAAAAACAGTCGATCTAATTTTGAAACAGATCAAGTTCATTGGCCATACAGAGGCTATTTGAAGTTGAATCATTTCAGAGAAAACTCGATCCTGAGTTACCGCTTTCTACTTATACTTTCGTATTCCCCATTTTTTGCTAAGACTAGTAGGGATTTTAAATTTAGTTATTAGTCATTTCCTGTAGCAATATTTCCAATTCATCAAGGAATTCGTCGTCCTCTCCATTGTCATACCTGATTTCATGCTCCTCGGTAACGGCTACCTCAGAATTTTCGCGAGCCTCAAGCTCTGATTGATTTGTAATCGAGTTAAGATCGGTTCGAAATTCGATGAGATTTTGTAAATATCGTTCGCGAGTGATATTTTCAGCTTCGTCATGGCCTTCGCGAAGACATTCGGCACAAAATTTCCCAATTTTTTGAATGCCCTTGTCTATTTCTTGTTGAGCGGTTTCATGTTCGTTGATTTGCAGAGCGAGTTCAGCTCGGGCAATACTATTCATCATAAGAATATAGCCTTTATATTGATAAATTTGCCATGTTATTTCAGGTGAAGCATATTTGTAGGCCATATCAGCAACTCCTAGGTTCTGATCCGTATCTTGTTTAACTTCAGTCCATCTTTTGATGCCTGCAAAAAGAAGGTAACGGATATAACGATCATAACATTCATCAAACAGCATTTGCCATTCTTCTGTCTCCATACTGAAGCCTTCATCGCTTCCATGCTGCCTCTCATGCTCGTCAAGTTTTTTACATAAATATGAGTGATAGGATTCAAAGCCTTGAGGTTTTCGACCGTCAGGTCTCCCGGTGGCATATATTCGGGATATAGTAAAAGCATTAGGCTGAATGATAATCACCTCTCGATCATCATAAGTTCGTACAACCCTAACTTGCTGGTCAGCGTCGAAGCTGAGTTCCTCGAATACATCATCAAGAGCTCCTGTAATCCGCGGGTCTATTTCTTCTTCAATTTGATTGGTTGCCATTTTTTCTCCAAGTTATTAATAGTAATCTTGCAAAGCGGTGACAGAGATTCTCTTATACCTGAGCGCGGCGATCGCATTTACTGCGGCTGAAGCTCCCGGAATTGTTGAAAATATTGGAATATTGTAATCAATAGCCATTTGTCGGATTAGTTGTTCATTAGGTCGGTTTATGTAACCAGTTGGCGTATTAATAATTAGATCAATTGCGTTGTTCTTGACATAGTCGTAAATTGTAGGGCGTCCTTTTCCGATGCTGTGGACCAGCTCAGTTTCCACGCCGCTACGGCGAAGTACTCTCGCCGTGCCATGGGTAGCTATCATGTGAAAACCCATTTCGTATAATTTTCTGGCAATAAAGATTACTGAACGCTTATCCCGGTTTCTTACACTTATAAATACCTTTCCTTTTAAAGGTAGATTAGATCCGCAAGCTTTTTGCGCTTTTGCTACAGCTTGGTCTAGATTATAATCTATTCCCATTACTTCCCCAGTTGATTTCATCTCGGGACCGAGCTCAGAGTTTGTACCGGGGAATCGGTCAAATGGAAAAACAGGTGCCTTTACACTGAAGTAATCTGGCTCAATCTCCTGTGTGAAACCAGTTTCTTGTAAGGTTTTTCCTGCCATAATTTGAGATGCGATTTTTGCTAATGGGACACCTATTGCTTTACTAACGAATGGTATAGTACGAGAAGCTCTAGGGTTGACTTCAAGGACAAAAATATTATCGTTTTTGATTGCAAACTGAACGTTCATTAATCCTTTTACATTGAGTTCTTCTGCTAAGTCATAGCTATGTTGCTTCAGTTGATTGACCTGTTCTTCAACTAGCGTATAAGGTGGTAACACACAATCACTATCTCCCGAATGTATACCAGCTTCTTCAATATGCTCCATGACACCACCAACCAGGGTTAGTTTCCCATCAGAGATTACATCAACGTCCACCTCAATAGCATCTTCTAGGTATTTATCTATGAGTACTGGGTGGTCAGAGGAAGCTTCTACCGCTGACTTGATATAGTCTTTAAGCATTTCTTGTCCATAAACAATTTTCATGGCCCGACCACCTAGTACAAAAGAAGGGCGTACCAATACTGGGTAGCCAATGCTATTAGCAATTGGAATTGCATCCTCAATAGATGTTGCAGCCCCACTTGGTGGCTGATCAGCACCGATTTTGTCAATCATTTCCTTAAAAAGTTTTCGATTTTCTGCCCTCTCTATATCTTGGGGATCGGTGCCAATGATCGGTACTCCGGCTTCTTTTAACTGCATGGCTAAGTTTAATGGCGTTTGCCCCCCGAATTGAACGATCACTCCATCAACATTTTCCCTGTCAACAATATTCATTACATCTTCAAACGTGAGAGGTTCAAAATAGAGTCGATCGGATATATCATAGTCAGTGCTTACCGTCTCGGGGTTACTGTTGACCATGATCGTTTCATATCCGTCTTCTTTAAGAGCCAGAGCTGCATGGACGCAGCAATAATCAAACTCAATTCCCTGCCCAATTCGGTTCGGTCCTCCACCTAGAATCATAATCTTCTTCTTTTTGCTCGGTTGTACTTCATCCTCAGTCCCATAGGTTGAATAGTAGTAGGGAGTTTCAGCTTCGAATTCGGCTGCACAAGTGTCCACTGTTTTAAATGTTACCTCGACGCCTAGTTCTTTGCGCATTTCACGTACTTCTACTTCGAGCATTTTCCATATTTCACCAATCTGCTTATCTGAAAACCCAAGTTGTTTTGCCTTATGCACTAGTATCGGATCTTTGCCTTCTGCAAGCACATTTTCAAAATCAACAATCTCCTTGATATTGTACAGAAAAAACGGGTCTATTTGAGTGTAGTCATATAGTTGATCAATTGACATCCCGAGTCGTAAAGCCTGTTTAATGTAGAAAAGGCGTTCAATATTTGGAATTGTCAGCTTACTGGGGATCTCCGAAAGAGGTAATTTTTCAAGCGGATGGTTATCGAGTCCAGACCACCCCGTTTCCAGTGAACGTAATCCTTTCTGCAAGGCTTCCTTAAATGTTCGACCTATTGACATTGCTTCACCAACGGATTTCATTCTTGTGGTCAGTGTTGGATCTGCTCCAGGAAACTTTTCAAAAGCCCATCGAGGAATTTTCACCACAACATAATCAATTGTAGGTTCGAAAGAAGCTGGCGTTTTCTTGGTAATGTCGTTTGGGATTTCGTTCAGTGTGTATCCTACTGCCAGTTTGGCTGCAATCTTTGCTATTGGAAACCCTGTCGCCTTAGAAGCAAGGGCAGAACTGCGAGAGACACGCGGGTTCATCTCTATGACGATCTGTCTACCGCTCTCTGGATCTACCGCAAATTGTATGTTAGAACCACCAGTCTCGACCCCAATCTCACGAATGATCTTAATCGCGGAATTCCGCATTTCTTGGTATTCCCTGTCACTTAGAGTTTGGATTGGTGCGACGGTGATACTATCGCCAGTGTGTATGCCCATCGGGTCAAGGTTCTCGATAGAGCAGATAATCACCACGTTATCTGCTCTATCACGCATAACTTCCAGTTCAAACTCTTTCCAACCAATGACCGATTCTTCGATCAATACTTCGTTTACAGGGCTTATTGATATTCCGTGGGCGACCATTTCCCGGTATTCTTCAACGTTATATGAAATGCCTCCACCTGCTCCGCCAAGGGTAAATGCTGGCCTAATGATTGCGGGGTAGCTGATATCATCAATAATATTCATTGCTTCTTCAACAGAATGAGCAATCCCACTTTGCGGTATATCAAGTCCAATATTCAGCATCGATTGTTTGAATGATGCCCGATTTTCCGCTTTTTTTATAGCATGTAGTTTAGCTCCAATCAGTTCGACGTTATATTGGTCTAAAACTCCATTTTCAGCGAGTTCAACAGAGACATTCAACCCCGTTTGTCCACCAAGTGTGGGAAGCAAAGCTTGCGGCTGTTCTTTGGCAATGATTGATTCGACTACATCGGCTGTAATCGGTTCAATATAGGTTCGGTTGGCAACTCCAGGGTCGGTCATAATGGTTGCTGGATTGCTGTTAACGAGAATGACTTCATAACCTTCTTCTATGAGGACTTTGCATGCTTGAGTACCAGAGTAATCAAATTCGCAGGCTTGACCAATAATAATTGGTCCAGATCCGATAATTAGAATCCTCTGTATATCAGTTCTTTTAGGCATAATCTTTGGACATTAAGTCGCTGAATTTTTGGAATAGATGGCTTGCATCGTGTGGTCCAGGAGAGGCTTCAGGGTGATATTGGACAGAAAAAGTTGGACTATCGGTAAGCTCAATACCTTCAAGTGTCTGGTCATTGAGGTTGATGTGCGTGATTTTGGCTGAATTTGGGAGCGAATCAATATCCACACAGAAACCGTGGTTCTGTGAAGTAATTTCAATCTGTTTTGTGTCAATGTCCTGTACTGGGTGATTAGCTCCACGGTGTCCAAATTTAAGTTTAAAAGTTTTGGCTCCAATTGCTAGACTCATTAGTTGATGACCAAGACATATGCCAAAAATCGGTTTTTTCCCGATTAGGCTTCGGATTGTTTTTATACCATAGTCAATAGCATCTGGATCGCCCGGCCCATTTGATAGAAAAATCCCGTCTGGATCCATAGCAAGAATTTCATCAGCCGACGTTTTTGCTGGAACGATTAGTGATTCGCAGTGATGTTTTTGTAGCATCCGCAAAATATTGTGTTTTATACCGAAATCAATCGCGACCACACGATGTTTCTTTTTAGTTGGGTTCTCCCATTTGTAAATGCTAGTACACGTCACTTTTTTTACCAGATCTTGCCCTTCTATGCCTCCGAATTTTTGAGCTTTTTTAACCAATAGTTCTGACTTTAAGTTTTCTGTTGAGATGGTTCCTTCCATAACACCATTAGTCCGGAGTCGTTTGGTAAGCGCTCGTGTATCGATTCCATGGATTCCTATGATGCCGTGTTCTATTAGGTAGTCACCCAAATTCCCTTCAGATCTCCAGTTACTGTGGTGTTGGCTATATTCTCGAACTATCAATCCTTCTACTTGTGGCTTAGCAGATTCAGTATCAAATTTATTCCACCCATAATTTCCTATTAGGGGATAGGTCATTGTAACAATCTGGCCTTTATAGGAAGGATCTGTAAGAATCTCTTGATAGCCCGTCATGCTAGTATTAAATACAATTTCGCCTATTGTTTCACCCGCTACACCGAAACTCTCTCCTTCAAATGTGGTGCCATCGGCAAGTGCCAGAATTGCTTTCATCTGTTACTATCAATCTTTGACATCATAATTTCTCCTCCACGGATTGTCATGACTGGCCACCCTTCCAATTCCCAACCGTCGAAAGGTGTATTTCTACTTTTAGATTCAAATTGTGCCGAGTCAACTATCTGTAGCTTTTTCGGATCAATTAGGGTCACATCTGCTACAGCCTCAACTGACAGTGTGCCCCGATCGATACCTAGGATCTCCGATGGAATGTGTGTCATTTTTGCTATAGCGTCATTTAACTCCAATTTCCCAGTATTCACCAATTTTGTTATAACTAGTGGAACACTGGTTTCTAGGCCGATAATACCGGCTGGAGCTTCCTGCATGCCTCGATCTTTTTCAAACGAGGCATGTGGAGCGTGGTCTGTGGCAATGGTATCAATTATTCCTTCGGCTAAGCCATGAATGATAGCGTCAACATCCTTTTGAGTTCGTAGTGGAGGGTGAACTTTCGCCTTTGCACCGTGATCTATAACTTCAGCGTCAGTAATTGTAAAGTGATGTGGACAGGACTCAGCAGTTACACAGATCTTCCGTTGTTTTGCCCAATGTATCAAGTCTACACCACCTTCAGTGCTAACATGGGCAATATGTACATGCCCACCTGTTTGCTCTGCCAGAAGTAAATCACGTGCAATGATTATCTCTTCTGACGCATTTGATTGTCCTGGTAATCCGAGTTCCAGCGAAATCTTACCGAGGTTCATTACTGTACCTGTTGTCAGGTTGTGTTCCTCGCAATGATCAATCACTGGGAAGCCCATCTCAGCGCTTAACACCAGCACGTTCCACATAATAGACGCATCCATCACAGTTTTTCCATCATCTGATAAAGCTACAACCCCAGCTTCGATCAGCGATCGCCAATCTGTTATCAATTCTCCATCGAGATCTTTGGTGATAGCTCCAATGGGCAAAACATTCGCCGATCCATATTCCTTTGCTTGCAAATGAATAAAATTAACTAAATCGGGTGAATCTATAGTTGGTTTTGTATTGGCCATGCAGGCTACGGTGGTAAATCCTCCGGCTACAGCAGATCTCGTTCCTGTCGCAATTGTTTCTTTATATTCAAACCCTAGTTCTCGTAAGTGTACATGCATATCCACTAAACCTGGTGTTACGATTAGGTCTTTTGCCTCAATGACTTGATCAGCCGAAATATTTAGATCTATACCTATCTGGCTGATATTTCCGCCTTCTATATATAGGTCGCAAATTTGATCTATTGAATTCTTGGGGTCAAGCACCCGACCATTTTTAATTAAGATTCGTTTCATGAATCAATCTGTCTCATAGATAATTGCTAGATCTGTATTGCCTTCTTCCTCTAGATCTACCCGAATAATCTCCCTAGTAGAAGTAGGAATGTTTTTTCCTACATAATCTGCAGCAATTGGTAGTTCGCGATGTCCACGGTCGATTAAAACCGCCAGTTGGATAATAGAGGGGCGGCCAAAATCCATTACCGCTTCCATGGAAGCCCGTATGGTGCGACCTGTATACAAAACATCGTCAACCAGAATGATCCATTTGCCCGCTACGTCAAAGGGGATATCAGTTTTGCTCACTGTGATTTTTGCAGTGTGAAGATTGATGTCATCTCGGTATAGATTGGCATCAATAATCCCAACTGGTACTTTAACTCCTTCTACTCGCTCGATGATTTTTGCAATTCGGTAGGCAAGATGATCTCCTCGGCTTTTGACACCGATTAGGACAAGATCATTGATCGCATTGTGGTCTTTTTCTAATATTTCATGGGAAATCCGAACTAAAACTCTTCGTATTTCCTCCTCTGTCATTACTTTTGCTTTTTCGCGCATGTTTTTTTCGTCTATGTTCTTTTTTTTGTAAGGAGTTCCATAATTTCTTGTATTAACGGACTAATGTCAAAACCTCGTTGGTTCCAGTCATTTTCCCAGAATTGATTTAGGGATTGATAGCCGAGTTTTTCATATTCTAGAACTTGAATCATCAGTTCAAGTTTGTCCGCAGCACGGACGAGCTTAGCCTCAATTGTTTCGTTTTTCTCAAATTCTTCCCATAGTTCTTGGTACCATTTTCCTATACTCCCGAATTTCTCGAGCATAGATGTGACAGCCTTTCTTTCTCCTGTTTCTTTTACTTCTTCAGGGATATAAGTGAGTACGGTAAAAGGGATATCACCAATTCGAGCTTCAGCAATCTCATGCAACAGCGATAGTCGCATAACCTTTTCAGTGTCGAGTTTCATGCCCTTTGCAACGAGTGTATCAGCTAATACCATTGATAGGAGTGTCATTCGGTAGCAGTGATCAGCAATACTCTCCCCATTTTTTATTCCATGTATGAGCCAACCGGTTCTTGGTAGGCTTTTTAGTATTCCAATTTCTTCGATGAAACTTAGAATTGCTTCGGCTTTCATTTCGGTTTTCATAATTTAATCAAAAAAAAACCCCCAACCAGAGAGGTGAGGAGAAAAAAACATGATGATATGCGACAAAACAATACATGTCCCCTTCCTAACCTCACAGGATTAGATTAAAAGAGAAAACTTTCCTATCCAAGCACCAAGTATATCACAATCGCGTCTTTAACGCAAGATGATATTCGGAAATTCTGTGTTTCTATTGGCCGGCATTTCGCTTGACACTCATAGAGCCTAAACCTATAATAAGCGGAAAATGATGCACTGCCTTTGATTACAAAATGATCCGAATTCCTTTCGTGAAGATGAGTGGAGCGGGGAACGACTTCGTTGTTATCGATAATCGCGATTCGATTATTCCACATGAGGTAACAAATTTTCTTCGGAAAATTTGTCAACGTCGAATTTCGATTGGAGCTGATGGTGTTCTATTGGTTGAGGAATCGGATCTTGCTGATTTCAAAATGTGTTACTTCAACTCTGATGGTAAGGAAGTTGAAACTTGCGGTAATGGCGCTCGATGTATATCACTATTTGCTTATTTAAACGGAATTGCGCCTGATAAGATGTGTTTTGAGACGAAGGTAGGTATTTACCAATCTGAAGTTATCAAGTCAAATGTGAGAGTTCGTCTTGGTAATCCAACCCAAGTGCGATTGAACTTTCCGCTACAGTTGAATGATGGAGTTCATAATGTTAGCTTTGCCAATACCGGTGTTCCACATGTAGTGTTCTTGGTTGAAAAACTTGAGGAGATAGATGTTACTTATGTTGGAAACCAAATCCGATATCATAAAGATTTCGAACCAGCTGGTACAAATGCCAACTTTGTTCAAGTAAGATCCAATCGGGAAATTGATGTTCGCACATACGAACGAGGTGTTGAGGATGAAACCTTTGCCTGTGGTACTGGATCGGTAGCAGGTGTAGTTATTTTGGCGGTAAACGGGAAGGTCTCCTCACCTGTTAAAGTGAATACATTAAGTGGGTTTCCTTTAACGGTTTATTTCAATTTAGCTGGTGGTGAAGTTCAGGATATCTACCTTGAAGGGGACGCACGTTTCATCTGCGAAGGCCAAATTTCAGAATCTGCTTGGAAATACTAAATCAGTGTTCTGAAGTGTTTATGGGAGGATGTAAAATGTTTGAAGGATCTTTTGTCGCAATTGTGACTCCATTTAAAGATGACGGATCGTTAGATGAGGAAAAGTTACAAGAATTGATTGAATTCCAAATCGAAAACGGAACTCACGGAATTGTTTCCTGTGGTACGACTGGGGAATCTCCAACGTTGTCCCACGAAGAACATGATCGTGTCGTAGAACTAACTGCCAAGACGGTTGATGGACGCGTTAAAACAATAGCGGGATCTGGCTCAAATTCAACGGCTGAAGCTCTCCGATTGACAAAGCATGCCAAAGATGTGGGAGCGGATGGTGCCTTAGTTATTACCCCATATTATAATAAACCAACGCAAAATGGTTTGAAAGCTCACTTTATGGAGATTGCGAATGCTGTTGATATACCGATTGTTATCTACAATGTTCCAGGACGTACAGGGACAGATCTTTTACCTGAGACGCTAGCAGATTTATCGGTCCATCCGAATATCGTTGGTTTGAAAGAAGCGACTGGACAACTCAGTCGTGCCAGTCAAGCAGTGCAATTATGCGGGCAGGATTTTGCTCTCCTCTCTGGTGATGATATTAATACTTTGCCGATTTTATCAGTGGGAGGCTGTGGAGTAATTTCCGTTTTGGCAAATGTGATGCCTAAAGAAGTCTCAGACCTCTGTAATACCTTTAAATCAGGTGACATTCAAGCTGCCCAGAGAATCCATCTCGAAACCCTTCAACTGTCCATAGATCTTTTTATTGATACGAATCCAATTCCTGTCAAAACAGCGCTTCAAATAATGGGAAGGCTGAATGGGCGCATGCGGCTTCCACTTGTGCCTATGTCAGAAGAGAACACAGAAATTCTACATCACACCATGCACAATATTGGGGTGATTTAAGCATGTTAGAATGGGAAAGTGATGAACAACTCTTCTCTTTGATGGCGGATAGGTTGTATTCTTCTGTGATATCTGATGTCCTTGATGATGCTGGTTATCGCAATCAGGTTATGTCACATAAAATACGTCCGTTATATGACAACGCTATCGTCGTTGGCCGTGTAATGACTGTGCTTTGTATAGATGTCTACGAAATTCCGGATCAACCGTACAAGATGGAAATTGAGGCAGTAGATAGCTTGAAGCCTAACGAGGTCTTAGTTTGTTCAACCAATGGATCTGATCGATACAGTTTTTGGGGAGAATTACTTTCAACAGCATCAGTCGCTCGTGGAGCAAGTGGAGCTATTATCGATGGGTTTGTTAGGGATTGCAAAGCAATCATAGATATGCAATTCCCTGTTTTTGCAACGGGAATATCTCCATTGGATTCTAAAGGACGTGGTGATGTTGTCAACTTTAACACGCCAATCGAGTGTGGTGGGGTTAGAGTAGTTTCGGGTGATGTTGTGTTTGGTGATTATGATGGAATAGTCGTTGTTCCTCAGCAAACAGAAGAGCAAATTGTTTTAGCTGCTTTTGATAAAGTAAACGGAGAAAATTATATCCGACAGGAATTAAAAGCAGGAGCAACGGTTAAATGTGTTTTTGATAAGTATGGGATCCTGTAATTAGCTAGATGAGGAATTCAATCGACCTATAGATTGCAAGTGACTAATTCATAGGTGTCAGGCTCGCACATCCAAGTTTTTTCCTGTTTCTTGAGGTTGTATATCCTCTTTAGGCTCCGATTGAGTAGATACCCCTTCTTGCGCGGGAGTTCGTCTTGAGTTTGCCTCTTGGGGATTTGCTTGGGGGGGAGGACCTTCTTCTGGGGGTGAGGCGGTGGGGGCTGTGCTTTCATTGACAAAGTTTTCAGCTTCGTCAGCCGAATGTTGATATTGTTCGTTATTTGCTTGATGTGTTGTAAGAGCGAGCGACGTCACACTGTTTTCTATACCAACAGATCTCATAATTTCTCACCCTTAGGAAACTCATTAGGAATAAAATCCCAGCAATGCTATCATACTTGGCTCAAGATAGTCAATAGGAACCATATGTTTAGTCGTTATAATGTTTTTCTGCGAATTCCTTGCCTCCTGCTAGCATTTTTAGTGATTTGTCTTGGGATAGAAGCAAAAACGATTCTGGTTAGCAAGAGTGCTACAAGCGATTTTAATCGGATTCAAGCCGCAATTGACGTGGCGAAGCATGGGGATACGATTGCAGTTGCCTCTGGAAGGTATAGCGAATCAATTCTTATAAAGAGAAAGAATATTAATATTCGAGGCGCAGGAAAAGATAAAACGTATCTTGAATTTGATGGTCCGAATCTAGTCCTTTATGCCGAATCAGTGAAAAAAACTGTAATCAGCGATATGACGATCGCATACACGGGGATAGGAAAACGCTCAACAACATGGTTTTTCAATTCGGAAGTGACCCTACAGAACTGTGAAGTTATTGGTGGTTTCTATGCCGGAGTTTACATAACCGCAAATTCAAAAGTAGTCATTCATAATAACGTTGTAAAAAAGAATCAACTAACTGGTCTTAGTGCATCAAATTCAGAGTTGAGAATTACGGCGAATCTAATATCTGAAAACGGTCAACAAGGAATTCTCCTTAAGAATTGTAGGAGTAGTGTGATCAGAGGTAACACTATTGTCGGAAATAACAAAGGCGGTGTGGATGTAGAGGGAGTTGAAGAGGGTTTACAGATCCTTCACAATACAATTGCTGGCAACCGTTCTACAGGTATTTCGATTGATAGTCAAGTAATTATTGAAAATAATATTATCGTTTTGAATGGAATTGGAATTGAGGTAAATCTTAATGGTAAAGCTACTACGGTTCTTGGTATCGGTCATAATAATGTTTGGAGAAATAGTCAGCATAATTACAGCAAGCTGAGAAAACCGTTGACAGATTTGTCCGTGGATCCGATGTTCATAAATAAAAAATTGGATGATTATGGACTTAGGGCAAGATCACCAATGATTGGTGTAGCCTCCGATGGAAGTGATTTAGGCTCGTTCCAATCTAGCAGAAGACAAACATCAGAAGATATACCGCCAAAGCCAAATAGCAAAAAAACTTCGCAAGTAATAGTGCCGAGTACACGCAACCCAATCTCTGACCAAGATAATAAAGTGACGCAGTTGGTGGTCCCTTCTCCTAAGATGTTAGCAGAAGCCTCGAGAAACCTGGCTGATGGACCCGAGACTGTTAAGCGTGACATACCAATTTTCCTTATGGATATAGTACGAAAGCAACCGTATTTTGTTGAGGTGGGTCAAACTTTCAAACTTAAAACTACGAGGAAGTTGAATAAGATTCAAGCAAAACCGTATGGCGCAAAATATGATCCGAAAACACAGGTATTTGAGTGGGTTCCATTGATACACCAAGTTGGAGAGGCAACCGTTATATTCACAGGGATATCTAACCATTCTGTACAATTATTTGTGTGGAAACATAATCTTCCTCCCAGAATATCCTATATTAATGGCAAGGTGATTAATCGTAACTTTGACAAAAATGGCAACCTGATACCAATTAAGTTTAATGTCCGTGAAGGCAAGGAAACACGCTTGGAATTTTCGGTCGAAGGGATGCCCGCGGAACACCTGAAATATACATATATCTCTATACCAATAGGTGCCAATGTTGATGGGAACACGCTAACTTGGAGGCCAAGTTTGAAGACGGTACAGATGATCAGAAAGGAAAATCAAAATGTCGCTGAATTTCCGGTACTAGTATCGGTGAGTAACGGTAGTGAGGCGGATGCTATTGATCTGATTCTTGTTGTTCAAGAGTCGAAATCGAGGCTGCCAACCCCAAAGAAAAAATAGTATTTTGGTTTTTTCTTCATTTTGGTAAAGATAGATGCAGGAAATTCAACTCTCACCGCGAAATGACATCCTGACTTTGGCGTTTTCGCAATTTTATCTTTGCTTCTTTAAGCGTTTTGTTCTGCTTTTTGTACATAGTTGCAGCGTTTTGCAGCATTCTATCTGAATTTTTAATTTCTTCTTTGAGTTCGACCTGCTCTTTATTTAGTTCCTCAAGTAACATATCCTTTTCATTGATCTGTTGGATATATGAATCAATATCAGCCTCGAATTGCTCAATTCGTTTTTGGCTAACTTCAAGTGTGTTATTCAAATGCCCTTCTAAAACTTCTGTGTCTAGTTGAGTTGTGATCAAATCTTGGACTTGTTGGGTTTGTAAATCGAACGAATTCTGAAGTTCCGAAAACTTGTCCTCGGCTTGAGCTTTTGCCTGAGTTGATTCCAGAATTTGCTGTTCTTTGTCATTAATTTGTTGTTTGTGATTTTTAACGTCGTCTTCCAACTTAGCGATCAATTCGGTTTTAGCATCTAATTGCGATTGAATCTCTTCACTAGCGGACTCCAGTTCGGTTTGATCCTGAGTCAAGCGTTGAACATGCTGAGCTTGAGTATCAATTTCGGCTTGCATCTTTTCGACGGAGGAGCTAGTTTCTCCCTTATCTTGTGTTAACTTCTCAATTTTAGCCTCTAGCTCCTGAGTTTGTTGCAATTGATTTTCGATGTGTTTCTCAAGCGTTTGAGTCTTTTCGTTTTCTATCTCAAGGTGTTCCTCAATAGCTTCTTTATCGGAATTGATTTTGGCTTGATTTTCAATAAGGCTCTGGTACTTTTCCTCCTGCTGGTCGATTTTGTTTTTGGACTTTTTCACTTCTGAGTCAGCGTCTCGTTTTGCCTGAGTCAATCCTTGAATTTGCTGTTCTTTATCAAGTATTTGTGTGCTGTAGGTTGCAACATTGTCTTCCAGCTTAGCGATCAATTCGGTTTTAGCATCTAATTGCGATTGAAGTTCCTCACTAGCGGACTCCAGTTCGGTTTGACCCTGAGTCAAGTGTTGAGCCTTCTGAGTTTGAGTGTCAATTTCAGCTTGCAGTTTTTCAACAGCCAAGTCAGATTCTTCTTTGGCTTGTGTTAATTCTCGGATTTGTTTTTCCTTCTCTTGAATTTGATTCGTTCGACTTTCGACATTATCTTCTAATTTAGCAATTAATTCGGTTTTGGTATCTAACTGGGATTGCTGTTCCTCTATCGCGGACTCTAGTTCGGTTTGACCCTGAGTCAAGTGTTGAGCCTTCTGAGTTTGAGTGTCAATTTCAGCTTGCAGTTTTTCAACAGCCAAGTCAGATTCTT
>PBXZ01000195.1:0-7192 GCA_002729415.1 Candidatus Poribacteria bacterium
CATCAACTAAAGAGACCTTCATACCAGCAGTAATGTAGAGACCGGCTTCAACTGTGCATCCCTTTCCCAAAGAAATGCCAATACCCGCATTAGCACCAAGGAGACAATTCTCTGCCACAGAAATGACATGTTCATTTCCACCCGAAAGCGTTCCCATAATTGAGGCTCCTCCGCCAATGTCAGTATCATCACCGATAAACACCCCTGCGGAGACACGTCCTTCGATCATTGCATTTCCACTTGACCCCGCATTAAAATTGACATAACCGGCGGGCATAACAGTTGTTCCATGACCAAGATGGGCACCAAGCCTTACTTGGCTGCCTGAAACAATTCTAACACCCTCTGGAAGATGATAATTAACCAAATAAGGAAACTTATCAACATGAGTAATCTGAAGAGATTCACCTCTGCAAAGAGAATCCCAGCGGGCCTGAGGAACATCTTCTGGCAAAAGAGGGCCTTGATTCGACCAAGCAACGTTGGTAAGTTTACCAAAGGCACCATCCATTGATACATCATGCGGTTTGGCGAGACGGTAAGATAGACAGTGCAACTTAAAATAGGCCTCCTCAGCTGACTCCACACTCTGCTTAGGATCATATAAAGCCATCAAAACAATGTCAGTCTCCTGGTAGGAATCCTTGGGAGGCTGATAACCAGCAAATTGCTCTAATATCCTAATGAAGGAAGGTTCCCCTTCTTCAGCCTGAACAAGATGTCTAATTACCTTCTTCAATAATTCACTATTGACTGAAATAAAACCATTTTGAGAGGGAAAATCTGGATATAGCTCCAGAAAAGCGTTGCTAATTCTTGTTCCTTTTTGGGGTTCAGCAAAAGTGACGTCCAAGGTTAATTGGCAACGCCTTCGCCTAAAACCAACCCCCAATGCCCAAAGGGTATCTAGTTGTTTCTCCAAAATAAATTTCTCCTTAATAATTCTTTATTAATTCATACAAAATCTTGTAATAATCCACAACATCCCGCAGGCTAATATATTCATTTGCTTTATGTGCCTGTTGGGTCAAACCCGGACCAAAATTGAAAGCAGGGATATCAATGCCGTTCAACTGTGCTACATCCGTCCAAGCCTGCTTGGCTTCCACCTGTCTTCCCAAGAAACAAACAAACTTATTTAACAACTCTGTTTCAATAATTTGTGCAGACGGAACATGATCAAGAACTGTAAATTCGAGCTTTTCGAAACCTGTCGATACCAGTAAATTATTGAATTCAATTTCCGCCTCCTGCATGCTAGGTCCAGGCGCATACCGATAGTTGATGTTACAGGCCCATTGTCCTGGAATAGAAGTTCGGCCATTTTCGCTTTTGCTTTCCGTAACGTTAATTACATCAAAAAAATCAACGCCGAACACGGTTTTCTTTAGCGGCTGAATCTTAGCAATAGACCGGATAAACGGGAGAGCTTTGTAAAGAGCATTCTCTCCATCCCAAGGTCTTGCTGAATGGCATGCCACCCCTCGAATAATAACTTCAGCGTGTAGACTGCCAACACAACCAACCTGAATACAACCATTTGTTGGTTCACCAACAATAGCCAAGTCAAGAGTCTTGAGGAATTCTTCCTCTCCCAAAATAAGGTGATATAACCCATTTTCTTCAAGGGGAGTCCCTTCCTCAGCACAATAGAGAACAAACGAAAAATTGAGATGTCGATCCGACCATTTTGAACATGATTCCATTAACATCATAAATGGTGCTAATGCACCTTTCATGTCAGAAGCCCCTGCACCAAAGAGAAGATCCTCTCTTTGATATGCTTCAAAGTGCTTAGGGACAACATCAGTATGACCAACTAATCCGATATGCGGTAGATTATCAATCATCGGCAACGAAAAAATCCTAGAGTTACCGACAGTTTTAACCAACACCCCTTCAACATGACAGAACATCCAATCTTCAATAAAATCAGTAATTTTCTCTTCTTGAAACGTGGGCGACGGAATATTTAACAAATTAATCAAGAGATCAATCATGATCAGATTTCTAACTCCGCGATGACATCACATAATTTCTGACACTCAAGCCAAGGTATACAATAGACAATCCGAATGTACCCTTGACCGTCCTTACCAAAAACTGTACCGGGAGTAGTACAAATATTTTTATTCAGAAACAAATCAAACAATCCGTCAGAACTTTGAATCTGCGGATGCGATATCCAAAAGTAAAATCCGTGTTTCCCTCCATGAATCTCGAAACCTTTGAATTCAAGCGCTTGCCCAATTATTTGTCTTTTAGCCGCATACTGTTTCCTACTAATCTGAACATGGCTTTCATCGTTCCACGCCGTTATACCAGCAACCTGATTAAACATTGGTGTCCCAACTCCAATGGGAGAACGACAAAGCCTAAAAAAAGCCAAAATCTCTGTATTCTTTGACATAACGGCCCCTACTCGAAATCCCGTCATATGACTGCGTTTTGAGAGTGATCTAAAGGCAATCCAACGGTCAGAATCGCCAAAATCAAGACTACATGCNGGTCTNTCTNTTTCATAAAGTTCGTTATAACATTCGTCTGAACAAACAATAAAACCATGTTTCTCAGCCAGCGCCAACAAGTCTTGGAAGTACCCCCTGTCAACAGTCATCGACGTCGGATTATGTGGTGAATTAATCCAGTAGAGACGACACTTTTCCCATTCTTGGCTTGAGATGGTCGTCAGATCGGGGAAAAATCCAGTTTCTTTTGTCACCTTNAACTTTCTTACTGGAGCACTAAAGGTNCTAGCCGAGGCCTCATACACAGGATAGGAAACTGATGAAATCCAGATTTCTTTCCCATCAGACCAATCAAAGACTAACGGGAAAAGGAAAATCGCTTCTTTGCTCCCATTACTGGANAAGACATGTGTAATCGGTTCCAATTCGATTCCATAATTGCTTTTGGCCCAACTAGATACAGCTGACAAATACTGATGCGATCCAGTTGCTAATGGATACTGCGAAACCGGATGGCTATCCATGAACTGTTTTATAGACTGGATAGCCTGTGGGAAAGTTGGCTCCTGAGGATCACCGATAGTCAGATCGATAACATCCTTTCCTTCAGCTTTAAGCTGTTCTGCTCTTTTCTTAATGGCGGCAAGCGGATACTCTTTTTGTTCTTTTAGATATGAGTTAATCATTTAATTATGAAAATCCAATGCTATATTAGTCGTCGCGACATATTTTCTTGAGAGAGAGCATTATATCAGATTTATCATTGGTCTTCCACAAGTTACGACCTGACCAATCCTTAATTTAAACAGAACACTTAAAGCAACGATATCCCACCCAAGTGATGCAAATTATGATTTGTGTGTGGACATCAATCCCTATCGTGTGTTATGATGAGCAGAGAGAGATCCTATGGAGGTCCTTTGGTATTAGATGGGCGATCGAATTTTTGACAAATTAGCAGATCCAGAAACATTGTATGACAATCCGATCTTTGTCTTTGCTGCCGATCCGCTTGCATCAGCAGGCATCCAGGGGTTAGGTTATGTCCAGTATCCTGAACCACACTTCCGCACACACCCTGAATTTCTACAACTGCAGCGGGATCTAGTTGCTGATGCAAGCATAGATGGTCTACTGATGACCCCAGCCGATGCGGAAATTCTGGCCTTGGAAGAACGGCTTTTTGATCATACAGAAGTAACACCAATTGTTCGCATGAATGCCGAAACTGGAATATGGAATCCTCGTTTTGGTAATTATCGATCAGCACTTTCCCAACCCTTTCAAACTGTGTTCCCTGAAGACATGAAATCATACTGTGAATCACTAATAAGACCAGCATTAGAATGTCAGATTCACATTGGCCTTTATTCAATTACACTCAACAACGATGTCTACGCTGATCAAAAAATGCTTGAAGCCTACATTCAATTTGCCCATATTGTTGGTGAAATCGAAGAGTTTGGTCATATTTTAGAGGTCTTTCTGCCCAATATTCGAATTCCTGGGATGGATGATGAAAAACGTGGAATGTACGTAGCTGATTCAATTGTTCGCACCATGAACTACCTGAGGAAAAACCAGCGCCCCCAATTTCTTAAAACAGCTTTTACAACTCCCCAGGTGTGGCAAGAATTGACGTCATTTGACCCAACACTTATAATCGGTGCTTTAGGCGGACCTCGTCAAAATTCACGCAAAACATTACAATTAGCTAATGATGTTAGCCGAAACGGTGGACGCGCTATTTTGTTTGGACGCGCCATTTTTCAGGATGATAACCCAATTGGCATCACTAATGCGCTACGGAGCGTACTAGATGGTGATGAACCTGATCAAGCATACACTCGATACCAGCAATTGAGCGGTAACTACCGATGATCAGCCGCAAAGAAAACGTGGACGTCAAGCAATCCAAAAATGTTGGACAACGGCTTACCCAAACACAGGATTCTCTTTGCCGCTAGTTTTATATGCCTGCCTTTAGTGTATTTGTCGTATCAAGCCTTCGTATCATCCCAAATAGAATTTTTGCGTCCTTCCTTGCGTGGAAAATGGATAACACACCCTAACCCGCCTATTGACTTCCAACAATCATCTACCTGTCCAGATGCAATTTTTTATCGCGACTTTCAACTGGACAAGCCGCCCGAGAAAGAAGAAATCCGAGTTACAGCCATGCGCGGCTTCTGGATACAAGTTAATAAAAAAACCATATCATTTGATTCCCCTGGTTCATGGAAAAGTAGCATCCTCATCAACCTTGTACCATACCTAAAATCCGGTCAAAACACAATCCGAATCCAAGTTAGCGGACCAAAGAATCCTCCAGCCTTATTAGTTGAAGGCAATAAGTTATTAAGATCTGGGAAAAATTGGAAAGTTGCACTCAATCCAGATCTGAGTGATCTCTCCACAGCGTCAATCGCGCTTCAGGATGAGCACTATTTAAATAANAAACCAAATCCAATTCGTCAGTCTATCTTCTTCACTTTTTATCTAATCGGTTTTTTAGTNTATTCCGNACTAGGTGTGNGCGTCNTACTTATTCGCCCNAATAAGACCAAATTTGATCAAGATACCAATTTATGGAAGAAACANGGTTTCTGCTTCTTACTNTTTTTANCAGTAGCCACTATCCAGTTACATAACGTCTANACNTATNCTCATACACGAAGCCATTTCGACTGGCAAGGNCATGTNGACTATATCCAATACATTGCTAANCACTGGAAAATACCCATTGCTACTGACGGATGGGAGATGTTTCAACCACCTTTGTACTATCTAATTTCTGCCGTAATTTTGAAATTTTCGGGAGGATCACTAAAAGCAGTACAAATATTCACCACATTGGCTGGTTTAGGCAACCTATTATTCAGTTGGTTTTTGTTATGCCAAATTTTCCCGAGGCAGACNCGAAAGCGCAACTTGGGTTTTTCTGTTATTGCCATGCTACCAATGGGCTTCTACATGAACTCGATGATCAGTAACGAGATTTTTTCTGGGAGCATGATCTCCGGCACTACTGTCTTATCTATATATCTACTTTTTAAAAAGAGATTAACAGGTCACAAGGCATCAATTCTGATTGGACTGGTATGTGGTCTAGGATTACTATCAAAATATACTGCACTTTTTGTCCTACTGAGCCTACTACTCCTTTTAGGATTGCAACTTATAACACGACAGGTTACCTGGAAGCGAATTGTAATCATTATCTGCATGGTGTCCTTGACCTGCGGTTGGTTATATGGGAGAAACATCGCTCGGTTTGGTGACCCTTTCATAGGCAATTGGGATGAGGCATCCGGTTTCCATTACGAACAACCGCCAGGTTACCGGAACATACAATTTTACACACAGTTTGGATCTGTTTTCTATCACTTGCCAATCAGATCACGTTGGGTTAGTTTCTGGGATGGTAAGTACGGATCAATGTGGACCGATACACACGGTACATTCCTCAATTTGTCTAATCCAACCACAAAGTTATTTGGAAGTCTTAGCTTATGGTTAGCCTTATTACCCACACTAGCTATTATATTTGGCTTTGGTCATGCAATCAAATTCTTAATTCAGCATGAGTGGAACCACCCTTACTTTGTTATGGTAACGACCTCTATTTTGACCGTCTTATCTTTAATTTCATTTACCATGGAGATTCCAACCTATTCTACAATTAAAGCTTTCTTTTTTCTATCTATGACCCCTATCATTGGGGTATTTGCTGCTGTAGGACTCGAAAAATTATGCCTTAATCTAGGCAAGTTACGCTGGGTCGTTTACATTCATCTCAGTACATTTTATGGAATCATTTCTTATCTCTTTTGGTACCGCGGAACTTGAACTGGGTAATAAATAATTTTCATGGAGAATTAAATACAAATGAAACATCTAAACGGAAAAGTGGCCATTGTTACTGGTAGCAGTGGAGGAATCGGAAAAGCCATCGCTTTAAGGCTAGGAGAAGAAGGTATAAAAATCGCTGTTGCTGCTCGAAGATTGAACCTATGCAATGCAGTGAAAGATCAGATTTTATCTCACGGAGGTCAAGCAATTGCTGTTCAAACTGATATCTCCGATCACACACAAGTCGAGAACTTGATTAATGAAACAATCCATCACTTCGGTCAACTCGACATCATGGTTAATAACGCGGGAATTGGGGGTGGCAATCAAATATCTGAAACACGTACGGAAACCTTTGATCAAGTAATTAATACTAATCTACGAGGAACTTTTTTCTGCTGTCGATCAGGTTTTCGACAAATGCGAAATCAAGGAGTTGGAGGAATAATTATCAATGTATCAAGCGTATGCGGTGTTGACGCCTGGTCAGGAACAGGAAGTTACAGTGCTTCAAAATATGGCGTTATGGGAATAACTAAAGCACTGGCTGATGAAGGCCGAGACTATAAGATTAAAGCCTCAGCTATCTGTCCCGGTGGAGTAGCATCATCGTTAGTAGATCGATCCGTTGAAGAAATTGAAGCCAGTGGTGCAATCAGTCCATATGATGTTGCAGAAACTGTGATTTATTTAGCCTCCTTGAGCTCGAACACAGTAGTACATCAAGTTATTGTAGACCGCATAGGGGCTGAATGGTAAACAATCTATAACTTGATTATTTATAAAGAGAGAAAAACAAATGGATCAACAATGGAACGCAACCTATCAAAACAATATCATTCCAGCACTCAAACGGTTGCGGAAGGTCCAGG
>PBXZ01000196.1:0-23425 GCA_002729415.1 Candidatus Poribacteria bacterium
AAGAGCAACGCAACCAATGGACTTTCAGTTTCCTCGCGATCATGCTGCACACCCAGACTATAAAACCGAGTGGTGGTATTATACTGGCAACCTACAGTCTTCTGATGGACAAAGTTATGGGTACCAACTAACGTTCTTTCGTAATTCACTGGCCCCGAATGTTTCAAGTCGTTCCTCCAAGTTTGCTAGTAATCAAGTGTATATGGCTCATTTTGCAGTGACTGATGTTTCCCGTAAGGAGTACAAGAGTTTCGAAAGGTATAGTCGTGGTTCAATTGGATTGGCAGGTACGAAGGTTGAACATTCGAATTATTCTGTATGGCTTGAAGATTGGTCGGCCACACAAAAAACAGACAAAACAATACGTCTTTTTGCTGTCGATGATGCTACTAATCCGATTATTGCCATTGATCTCATATTAACTCAAACGCGCAAACCGGTATTTCATGGCAATGGTGGCTTGAGCCAGAAAGGGCCAGAAGTTGGTAATGCTAACCATTATTATAGTTTAATTGGTTTGGAAAGTATCGGTACTATTCAGATCAATAAGGAGCGTATTAATGTTGCGGGAACCAGTTGGATGGATCATGAATTTGGTACTAGTTCACTAAGCAAAGGGATTGTTGGCTGGGATTGGTTTTCCATACAGTTGGATAACGATGTTGCACTTATGCTTGCCTGTTTGAGATTTCAGGATGGTACAGATTGGCAAAGTTTTCAAGGATCGTTGATTCAACCCGATCAACCAACAGAAAAAGTTAGCAGATCCGATTTTATTGTGCAACAGACGTCTCGTTGGAAGAGTCCTAGAAGTGGCAATATTTATCCGTCAGGTTGGGCTCTTAAACTGGATAGACTCCAGATGAATATACAGGTTGAGCCAATGATAAAAGACCAAGAATTCGGGGGTAGTTTCAAATATTGGGAGGGTGCGGTCAGAGTGAAAGGAACCTTCAAGGGAAAGTTGGTCGAAGGTGCTGGGTACGTTGAGCTGACTGGATATAAAAAATAAATTAAGAGCAACTTTGGAATGTCTTGTCAGGTTAAGAAAACAATACTGCCCCGTACAAAATTACCTTCTGTTCCAAAATTGTTTATACACACGCAGTGCTTTTTCTCTGGTAAAATTATGTTCAATTATTGGTTCGGGATATGTTCGCCGCAATTTAATTCCAAGGTTTGTTAGCAAAATGGAAGGAGTCAACCGAGGCTGATGAATGTACTCATTCGGAAATTGGGCTATCTCAGGTATATATTGTCTGATATAATTTCCGTNCGCATCGAATTTAGTCCCNTAATACGGAGCAGCNCTGGCACCACATCCTGCCANCCATTATCATCCTAAAGTGTTATTAGNCCATATCGGCATCTAATAAAGTGNCCCAAAACCACNCAGNANNGTATTTCCAGTGTAGTTGTAAATGTTTAACAAAAAATTACCGTTTGAACCATAAAACTAGGTGTTAATCAAATCCTACCTTTCAAAACACCCCATTTTGTGGTCAGCTTTTGTTGAACATCTACATCCAGCAAAACATCTCCCAGAGTAATACCTGCAATAACTGGAACGGCTCCTGTTCCCAAAGATTCAATATCTATGGAAACAATACCTTTGTTAGGCTTGGGACTTTTCCACTTGGTGGTGATGAGTCCAGCGTGACCGCAAGGCTCGCCTTCTTTTTTTATCCAACCCCAGACAGAATTTTTATCTTGTAGTTTGCTATCATCATGACACCAGTCATCGGAATTAATGCCAGACTGCATCTCTAACTCTGCTTTACTGTTGTCATCATAGTGCATAATAAACTTATAACCGGGAGCGGCATTATCTTCCCATCCCGTGGCGTGAAGAAAATAGACGAAGCTAACTTTCTGTACTTTGGGATCTGTTTTAATACCAGTAATCTTTTTTGGCCACTTAGCAGCATTTGTTCCAAAAACAACAACACATTCCTTTTCGATTTTGAATTTCACCTTTTTATCATTTGGCCCGGNGAAATCTTCAGTTTTTCCTATTGGTAANAANCTCAAGGTGCTGGCAGCTTTTTCTCCNGTCCACCATTGTTGATCNAGCCTCGAATTCGCCTTCGGTTTCAAATCGACAAAGACCCATTCTTCAGCGNTTAATCCGGTGGGTNCCAAANCAAAACTGATCGTGNTTATCAGGAATGCAAGAACATATAGCCTGNCTGACATGTGATTTTCCTCCAGTAGATTCGTTGTATGAATAACAGATNTTTGATAAATCTCGGTGAGAGTAGTCGNTATTNAGAAGANCGATANTGAAACGGTGNCGTCCAACCGCTTAGGCANNTTTNTTCTCTCAATTGGAACTGTAAGCNTCAAAATATACCAAAATTCTTTNGTTGTCAAANCATTNTAAATTAGGAANGTCTCTNATACTNCAATNAANNCAGNANCGATTGNANTTTTTCACCGGCTGTTATTCAATTTTCAAAGGATCAATCGGNCTTTTNANTGNCTTAGATTCGAGGCTGATGATAACCTGATCGTCATCAGCCTGTACTTAATTAAAACTTATGTACAANTGCTANGTCNTGAATNTTTCCTACTTTTCTTGAGCTNNTGAATCNTNGCGATGTTCTTCTGCAGCATCTTGTGGTTGATATCCAACAACTTGTTGAGAATGAGATATGTCNCGGTAACTCCATTTGTTGTCCGAGACAACAAAGAAAGTGTCGAATTGAAGNTCATCAGGNGCCTCAATGCATTTCTCAACCATCTGAGCAATATCGTCTTGACTACACCAGACGGAGAAATGTCGAGGGGAAGTTGGTCGNTTTTCCCGATTTACTGCTCCAATACGCAAGCAGATAACAGAAATATCATATGTGTCAGAAAAATGCCGNGCTAATGCTTCNCCCCAGACCTTCGTACATCCATAAAGGCCGCTNGGTCTGGTGATGGATTCGTGGGTTAATTTNGGCCAGTTCTCAGATACTTGGTTGTAATCGCCTTTAACAATTNCANCATAAGGAGACTCACGCTCCCAGTNGCTGATTGTTGATCCGCTACTGGCATAGATNATGCGCTTCACTCCAGCACGCCGAGCAGCTTCAAATACGTTGTAGGTNCCAATAATATTNGGAGCCAACAAATCGTCCCATGTAGCTCCACCATCAGCCACNGCCGCTAGGTGGANAACCACATCCTGCTNATCAAAGGCNGGNTGGATTTCCTCCAGATTGGCAATGTCNGCTTGATAACATTCCAGTCCTGAGANGTGACGNCGNTTCAACGCACGCAGGGTATATTTACNTTCTAATCGATTACGNACAGCACTACCTATCAAACCACTCATGCCAGTAACCAATATGTTTNTCGTCGACATAATATTTAAATCTCCCTNCNAAAACAGTCCATATGTTTTGNCATCATCTCAAATTNAGATAACGCTTTATTATATAAAANTCTGGATTCATAAGCACAATTAAATTTCCNATCTGAGGACCATAAACTTCCCGAATAANCCAGTGTCGTTCCATCAATCTCAAATAGTANAGCAGAANATATTTAAAATAAATGGCNTTTCCCATTTATTTTATAATGCTGTTTTTTTGCTTAGCGTGGTTCCTNCTTATTACTAGGGAGGCTTCANAGTGANTTTCAGTCTAACGCTTCCCNTCTGGTCAAGCATAATATCNTTCCAAGATAAATAACANCAAAATCAGGTTTTCATTGACCAAAATCAGAAGNAATTGGTAAGATAATGGNGATAATATTCAATNNATAGAATGAACCGNAAAANNTCAACACAGGAGGGGATGATGCCAGGAAAAAACGTATTTTTGGGNGAATTNACGCGGAAGGAATTAGAAGAGAGCATTTCCAATGGNACAGTTAAAGGTGCAATTGTTCCANCTGGTGCNTTGGAACAGCATCAGGACCACTTAGCTATGATNCACGACACAGCTAGCGTTACTGAGATTGCNGAACGNACTGCAAGNCAATTTTACCCACACGTGTTNGTAACACCTACTATTTCCATGTCTGTATCCGAGCANCACATGGCACATGGNGGTGCCTTGACTATTCGACCTGAGATATTCTTGGAGTATGTCTATGATGTGTGTCACAGCCTAAAGCGTCTGGGNNTACCCAAGGTTATGGTACTTAACGGGCACGGCGGAAATATGCGGCAGAATCTGGAACCGAAAGCTCCTGATCAGATTAAGAAGCTAGATGATCTTGGTGTTACCTACATTACCTATTGGAAAACCTGTTCGGAATCNTTTTATGAGCAAAACCTAGAGTTGGAACGGAGTGCTGGNCATGCGGGAGAATTTGAAACCTCTTTTGCCATGGTGGTTTTCCCGCAACGAATTCGGCAGGATCAGATCAACTACGAAAACGCGAAACTCGCTAGCATTCCTAAAGGAGGACATATTCTCGATGCTGTTATTAATGGTGTCGCGGAACAAGTTTGCGAGATGCTGGGGCGATAAATTAATCCATAACAAATTTGGNAAGGAACAATAATGATAAGCCAAGNCAGCCTATGGAATCGCAATTTTGATGTGTACGACAGGCTTAAGAAACTCAACATCGATCTCGGCAAGAAAGAGGATTCAATTTCAGCTCCCAAAGGCCGACGAATTTGTACACTCACCTTTACACCATCNGGACTAGTTTTNACCTCGGGTACCGGTGGNGGCTCAGGTGCGTTNACTAATGACGATCAAGACGTGGAAGTTGGNTNCCAATCAGGNCGTGAGGCGGGNATTAAACACGTCCGTGCTTTACATTGGGGGCTCGATCCATTTGGNACTTTAAATAGTATCTGGTATTGTGTTAAGTGCATTGGCATGGTCAACTCNCATGGAGGGGGTTCTTTTTCCAAATCACCTCGCGTAGTAGATGGTTACTCCAAGGTTTTTCACGATGTACTTGGTGGGCCGCTATCTGAATCAGCNGAGGATGGAATGGACACNTCACTATCCGGNTGGCATACGCGCAGNGCNGTNGCTGGNTTTGATTTGCCAGGNCATTGCAGCGTCGANCCAGAAATGATTGTTCAGNTTGATCCAGAATTGGCAATTAAAATCATCCGNNAGCGAGGCCCCCACATTTAATTCAGCGATTCGTATTTCTGTATAANCTGAGCATTGTTTAAACCNCTGNTCTTCATTGAAGTAGAAGCACAGAACTTCTGGNTTGNATGGTTNCAATACTGGAGGACATNCTGTAGAAAATTCNACCNATANTTTAACCCTTTCGAAATTAATGTAACCCTAGGTTTCCTGTCTGCATTATTTCTCTGACTTGTTCGGTGAAATGGTATTGCTAATTAGTTATTTAACAATATCTGCATCCAAATTATCTTTAATTTCGTTTTCGCTGATTTCAATCCGTTTGACTTTTTGTCCAACGACAATTCCGACGCGTTGGGTGGCAAGACCATATTCAGTGTTGTTACCGATCCGATTGTTGACAATCCTCACATCGTTGGTTTCTCCGTCGATTGTAATCCCATTTCCATCTTCTTGCGTACCGTTATTGTAAATCGCATTAGCCTCCAAACGGTTTCGGTGTCCGCCCGTGTATTCAGGTTCATTGCGAAAGTAAATCCCATGACTGGCATTACTGAGAACCAAGTTATCTATTAACAAATTATCAGAATCTTTATGACCAATTGAGATACCATATTGGCCGTTATTTCGTAATTCGTTGCCGTCGAAGATCCCATGTCGAACACGCCAACACAGAAATAACCCATCTCCTTCGTTTTCATAAGCTATATTGTTACGAATAACTGGTCTCTGCGATCCGCTGCCAGGGTGAAATCCCAAGTTGGAATTATGGTATGACTGGCAATTTTCGATTACAATGTCATTGCTCTGCTGAAAACTGTAGCCATCTCCATTATAATCATGAACTACACAATCACTTATCCGCGAATTATTAACTCGATAAAAGAATATACCTGCTCCTCGGCAACCGTTCAAAGGCTGATTGGCAGCCCTATTCCCATCGATTGCCAGTCCTTCAATCTCAACATTTTCCGCATAATAGGCGCTGATAACCGGAAATGCATTTTTAGCGATGGCGTTTCTAACAACCATACAGTCTGCTTGTAACGGTTTGTTAAGAGCGAAAGTGTTTTGATCCAATTGGGCAGTAATGGTGGCTGTGGTTGTATGAAAACCCCCGGAAGCATCGTCGCGAATGCTAATTCCGCTTCCAACCTCAAAACCAGTTGGATCCATTAAGGAAACCTGTTCCTCACCATAGTCACCATCCGTTAATAGTGGTGAGACGAAGCCAGATTCTTTTCGGAGGATAGTCTGTTCGGAATTTCCTATCAGCTTAAGGTGTGATCTGAGATGAAGTGAATCTTCCATCTGGTAGGTACCTGGTTGAATATGGATTGTTCCTCCGCCCAATGCTGCGACATAATCTACTGCAGCTTGCAGTGCTCGATGATCTGCCCCGACAATCGTGGCATCTTTAACTCCAACAGAAATATGAATTCCATTTTTCATTAGCAGACTCGCTGATTTAAACTGAGCTAGTAATTACAAGTCAGAAAAGATATAATCGTAACCGAATTCCCGCTCGCCATTTGAGGATAAACTTCATCCGGGTTTCGGTCAATCTTATCATGGATCAAATCAACAAGACACATAAAATTGAACATCGCACTGTCATTATCGTAGGCGGAGGACCAGCTGGGCTCCCTATCGCTGCAGTACTGGGGGGATGGCATCCCTACTATCGGGAAAGCCGCATTTTCAGCCAGCGTTATCCACAACTTGCCGCTTCCTTGAGCACACACAAATCGACTTTGCTGGAACTGGATTTCTCAAAACTGGCGGATAATGGTATTCCACCAATTGATCTATTCCATCTATTGCACCATCCAAGAAGGATTTTCCAAGAGCTATCCCAGATTGCATTAGAATTTCGCCAAGAAGANCCTATAGATTACCTCCTTATCACTCAGGAAGAGGTTGGTGGTCTCTGGAACAATGCCCCAGAAAATTTATTAACTTTATCTCCNGGACAATGGATGGAATTTGCATTTTATCCATTAGCTCAATACGTCCAAGAACANCCTNTCNATCTTAGCNTTAANGANTTGATCTGTAAAAGAGACTTGATCCGTTACTANCATCAAATACCTAAACGATTTGATCTAGTCAATCATATCCACACACACGAGAAAGTCGTGCNGATAGAACCACATGAACGAGGATTTCACTTAACTAGTCGGGATGTTGGTACTCAGACAGTNCATCAATATACTTGCAAATACCTGATTTATGCTGTTGGCCAACGCTGTATTCTGAGAAAGCTCAATGTGCCTGGTGAGGACTTACCATTTGTAGTGAACCGTTATGATCGACCGGAGAGTTTTGATGGAGACCGAGTCGTTGTTGTTGGTGGAGGTCGATCAGCAGATTGGGCGGCAACAGAACTTTACGATGCTCAGAAAGAGGTTCACTACGTCATGCGCCAATCGTTTGAGCGACATTGGCGACTCATTAATGATAGCCGTGATGGCCTTCCCTACTACGCACGTATTGCTGAAATTATTGAAAGTCAAGATCCGCGGTTTCAAACGCTTTATAATAGTCATCTTCAAAAGATTGAGGACAAACCAAANAATGGTTTAGTCACGGTGAATAACAATGGACATCAAAAATTGATAGATGTAGATCACGTGGTNATAGAAATTGGAGGGATTGCNGATTATTCTCTGTTCAAAGGGTTTCCTGCGTTGAGATTAAAAGAGAAATATGATAACTACCGTTTTCAAGTGCACCAAGTCGAAACGAAGTCTTATAGTTCCGAAGTTACTAACATTCCGAATCTCTATATGGGTGGTTANCTAGCAGAAGGCCTTGGGTTGGTGGTCATTGCCATGCATCCGACAACCTATACAATTGCGGCTGATATTCTGCAAAAAGAGGGAATCTATAAAAGCTAAGACCTCTAATCTTTCCCAAAAGTAAAGTACTAAAGGCATCCAACTTGTTATTTCAACAGGAGAATGGNAAACTATCNATTTTTTCACAGTTAACAGTGAACGCTTTTTGAAAAGCCATATNTTGTAGAAAAGGTCATTTATCATAAANGGACAGAAAATGCAGATTAAAACGCGTATTGCCATCTTTATCTTCATTGCAACCCTAGGATATTCTAGCTTCGCCACTGCACAGGAACAAGTTAACCAAACTTCTGACCTGAATAGCATTCTTAAATTGGCTGAAATGGGGGATAAACGTGCTGTTAAACTATTAATTGCTATCATCAAAGATAAAGATAAAAATGGGTACACTCGAAAGCAAGCGGCCACTGCTTTGGCAAAGTTAGGCTCCCTAGCCATTGAACCGTTGATTGATACTCTCAACACTGACGATCCTATCGTACGCCGTCTGGCTGTTGAAGCTTTGGGAAACATTCAGAACAAACGAATTGTTGATCCATTAATTAAGGTCTTAGCGGATCAGGATATCCGTATCCGCCGCCTAGCAGTTGATGCCTTGGCCGCATCCGGTGACATGCGTGTCCTAAAACCGTTAATTAACATCTTACATAGTAAGGAAGAGAAAAGCTCGCTTCGTCGAAGAGTAGTTACTGCGCTGGTACAGCTGGATAGCAAACAGGCTGTCAATCCTTTAATTATGGTGTTGGCTGATGATGACGTCCAAGTTCGCAATATAGCGGTAGAGATGCTGGGACGATTAGGTGATGAGCGTGCAGTTACCCCATTGATTGCCACTCTAACAAGTCAGGACCACCTCACTCGATCCAATGCTGTCAAAGCTTTAGCACAACTTGGTAATGAACGGGCAATTAAACCGATTATAGATAGACTAACTGATGAAAATGACCTTGTGCGTTCAAATGCCGCTGAAGCCATGATACAGTTCGGTGATGCACGTGCGATTGAACCTCTGATAGCTTCACTCAAGGATAAGAGCAGCCTNGTCCAGTCTCATGCAGCTTTGGCCTTAGGACGTCTGGATGATCATCGTGCAGTCGAACCGTTGATTTCTGCTTTTCATCAAGGGAAGAAAAATGTCCAGTCCAATATCGTTCGATCTCTAGCACAACTTGGAGACATCCGTGCGATTGAACCATTGATCAAAATACTCAAAAACGAGTCAGTAGACGCTTATATTCGAGGACTCACGGCCGGTGCATTGGCTCAATTCGATGATAGCCGGGTGATTGAACCGCTGATTGAGGCTTTGAAGAACCATAATCATCTTATTCGATCTGATGCGGCCAAAGCTTTAGGACAACTTGGTGCTCAAGTTGCTCTCAAACCGTTGATCTATGCACTTGAAGATACAGAGGGAATTGTCAGCTCCAATGCTGCGACTGCGCTAGCTCAACTTGGTCAATCTGCTGTCGATCCACTGCTGACCGTAATCCAAAACAAGAATAAGGATAGNTTTACCCGTGGTTTAGCAGCTAGTGCATTAGGAGAACTTGGTGATAAAAAAGCAACCGAACCGCTAATTATTGCCTTAACNGATGNAGAGCCGAATGTTCGCTATGAAGCTGCACTCGCCTTGAGATTACTTGGCGATGAGCGAGCTTTGGCAGCGCTGGTGACAACCCTTTCCGATGACGAAAAACAAGTTCACTATGCAGCTGCTTTAGCTTTAGGACGTCTGGGCGATGAGCGAGCAATCGAACCGCTGATTGAGGCTCTTTCGGATCAGGATGAGAGACTTCGTCGGTTAGCAGCTGGCGCTTTAGCTGAACTTGGTGATAAACGAGCTGTTAAGCCATTGATTAGAGCTCTTTCGGATCAAGATGAAGGCCTACGTCGATTGGCAGCTAGCGCCTTGGGACAACTTAGTGACAAAAAAGCTATCAATCCGTTGTTCGCTGCTCTTTCAGATGAAGATGCTGGTGTACGTCTATACGCAGCGCTGGCCTTGGGACAGCTTGGTGACAAACGCATGGTGGAGCCGTTACTAGTTGCATTGACGGATAAAGATGAACGTGTTCGAAGATTAGCAGCTTTTGCTCTGGGCAGATTCGGAGATGATAACCAGGTATTGGAGTCGCTAATCTCATCACTAAGAGACAAAGATTGGAGAGTTCGTGGTGTGGTGGCGTTTGTCTTAGGACAAATCGGTGATGTCCGGTCAATTTCTGAACTGGAGCGTTTAGCCAAGGACGAACAGAACGAAAACGTACAAAATACGGCAACAGTCAGCTTAAACCACGTTAAAGCCAAGAATTTTGCCAACTTAGGGATGAGATTATCTGAAGCAGAACTGATGGCAGAGGAAACAGTCAGACGCCAACCGGATAATGTTGTCTTCTATGATACGCTAGGTTGGGTACTTTACAAACGAAAAAAATATATCGATGCAATTACTATTCTGGAAGAAGCAACCAAACTGCAAAAAGGGGTTGCCGCTGTACACTACCATTTGGGCTTGGCCTATCTCCAAACGCAACAGATAGAAAAGGGCTTGAAACAACTTGAAGCGGCTTTCTCTTTGGAAGGGAGGTTTCGGGAAGTAGCAAAATCGGAAGACTTAGGAATTATACAAAAAATCCCTGAATTCCAGCAACTGGTCAATAGATAGATAAGTGACAACTCCGTATTTTGAGAAATTGCCACTTATCATAGAACTTCAGTTGCTAATATTCTGTTTTGACAGTTCCCCAGGTTATTGCTAGCTTCTTTTTGGGATCAACAGCCATGATGACGCCTTTATTCATTATATCTTTGAGTTCATCGGACTGTAATTCACGATTGACGACAAAAACCTCATCGATAACACCGCCTTCCATAGCCCAGGTTCCCGGTTTTTCCCCGGCCCCAACCATAAAAAGGCCTGGTGGCTCAGTCGGCAGTTTAAAGTTTTCAGCGGACTCATCAACCTTTTTCCCATTCACGTAAATAAACGCATTCTTCCCATCATAGGTCATGGCATAATGGTACCATTTCTTTAAATCAAACACGAAATTACCGGTGACATCCCTATGATGCCCCATATTCCAAAAGGTTTTAGGAGGAGTGTCTTGATTCAACATCAGACGGTATTCACAACAATCGCCACCAGGGAGTTCGATAGAAACAATCCCATCCCACTGGTTGTGTTCTACCACATTAAACCAAGCGCCAATGGTAATTTCATTGGTGCTCTTTACCGGTTTAAGGTCGAACTCTTCTACCGTGGCTACAGAACTTCCACCCACCATTTCTGCGCCTGATCCATAATTTGGGGCCCCTTTCTTAGAAAACTTAGCCCCATTCAGAAGCTCGGCTTTATATCCGTTTCCAGACAAATCTTTAGAGGTATCTCCTTTCCCTTCATCAAAAGAGAGATAAAGCATCAATCCTTTAGGGGCTTTTTGGGCCGATATGGTTATACCCAACCCAAACACAAGACTGACAGTAATCACAGCTAAAATAATATTCTTCATGGATTTTCCTTGTATTAGGTTTGAAAAAAATTGAATTGGAGGAACTAGCGCCGACGTTTTATGTCACTCCACATAGTGGTCAATTTATCCTTGGGAGCCACAGCCGTAGTTAGTAGTCCTTCCCTCATAACTTTTCCAATTTCATCTGCTTTCAACTGTCGATTAGAGACAAAAACTTCGTCGATGATACCACTTTCCATGGCCCAGGTTCCCGGCTTTTCCCCAGCCCCAACCATAAAAAGGCCTTTTCCTGTTGGCAACTTCACATTTTCATCTGAACTGTCTGTTTCTTTACCATCGACATAGATACGAGCTTTCTTGCCGTCATAGGTCACTGCGTAATGGTACCACCGATTGATAGCAAACACGAATTTACCGGTTCGATCCTCATGATGACCGATATTCCAAAAGGGTTTAGGCGGATTGTCTTGATTCAGCATTAGACGAAATTCGCAACANTCCCCTCCATCAGCCTCGATAGAAACCACACCATCCCATTGATTGTGTTCGATTACTTTAAACCAAGCACCAATAGTAATTTGATTGGTTCCCTTCAATGGTGCCAAGTTGAAATCCTCNACCGTGACAACNGATTTTCCACCNNCCATCTCNACAGCATTATTAACTTTTCCACCTACAAACTTAGCGCCATCTTTTAGNTTACCTACATACTTACTATNCGACAGATCTTTGGCNGTTGTNCCACTTTTNTCATCAAAAGGAAGATAAATCATTAAATCCTTAGGNACATCAGCCGAAACCNNCATTATCGTGCCAAAAACAAACACNATTACCACGCNAAAAGCNATATGCTTCNTCATAATTACNCCTTTAAGTGTTTTNTACNNGACGCTGCAATGATAGAATATGGTTATTCTGAATTTAGAATNATCCAACGANAATACAATTNCNGNGCNNNATTATATCATATAANAATTGGGATTTACATNGATTTGATGCACTTAAAGAATANATTTTTATCTAATATTCTGGTCTTGTTGCTATTTCACTTAACCTTTTTTTTGCAGGGCACTCCTGTTCCNTTTACNGANGTNACAGATGAATCAAAGATTGACTTCAAACACACATCGGGCGCCAGCGACAGAAANTATTATCTCGAGACAATGGGGGCGGGAGCGGTGTTTTTNGATTATGATAACGATGGTAATATCGATATTTACGTCGTTAATACCGGATATATGCCAGGAACCTCAAAAGAGAAATCGCCTTCAAACGTACTTTACCGAAACAACNATGATGGCACTTTCACCGATGTGACGAAAATCGCTGGTGTTGGCCATANGGGGTTTGGTATGGGNACTGCTGCTGCCGATTATGATAATGATGGGGATCAAGATCTGTACNTGGTTAACTTTGGNCCCAATGTNCTTTACTCTAACAATAATGATGGCACGTTCTCGGATGTTACAGATCAAGCTGGTGTCGGAAATAGTCTGTGGGGTATTTCCTGTGCATTTTTAGACTTTGATAATGATCGGGATTTGGATATTACTGTTATCAATTATCTCGAATATGATTTTTCTGATGTTCCTTCGATCTATGATGGTTTGATAGGCTACTCTACGCCTCGCCTTTTCAAAGGGACTACAGATATACTCTATCGGAACAATAACGATGGTACGTTTACTGATATTACTGGAGAAGCAAGGCTCTCTAATCCTGTTGAAGGTAAAGGAATGGGAGGTATCGTAGCTGATTTTGACAACGATAGTTTCCCTGATATCTACATTACTAATGATACATGCCGTGATTTTTTGTATCACAACAACGGAGATGGAACTTTCACTGATNTGGCTTTACTGGCAGGTGNGGCTTATGATGAAAATGGGATGGCGAAAAGTTCAATGGGTGTTGATTGTGGCGACTATAATAACGATGGGTGGTTGGATCTGTTTATCGTGTGTACGGAGATTAACACACTCTACCAAAATAATGGCGATGGGACTTTCACTGATGAAACTGTGGCCGCAGGTCTGGGCGAACCCACTCACCTTTTAGTAGGGTTCAGTCCATCTTTCCTAGACTATGACAACGATGGGGATTTGGACATATTCGTTGCTAACGGGCACTTCCAAGATATCATTGAATCGTTGGAAGCTACTAAGACATACGCACAAAGCGATCAACTATATCGAAACAACGGAAATGGTACGTTCACAGACATTTCATCGTTATTCCCCGATAGTTACTTCTCTGAAAGATACGTTGGGCGTGCAACAGTAACCGGTGATTATGACAACGATGGGGATGTTGATATTTTCGTAGTTAACTCTAACCAAGAAGCAATTTTGCTCCGCAATGAAGAAGGAAATAACAACAATTGGATTCAGATCAAGCTGATAGGTAAACAAAGTAATCGGGACGGAATTCAAGCTCGTGTTCAGATATCATGTGATGGCGTAAAGCAAATGAAGGAAGTCAAAAGCGGCTCCTGCTACGCATCAGGAAGCGATAAAAGGCTTCTGTTCGGTTTGGGAAAGAAAGACAGGATAGATTTTGTTCAAGTTAATTGGCCTAGCAAAATTATTCAAACTCTGGAAAATGTTATGGCGAATCAACTTCTGATAATCACCGAATCGAAGTAAATTCGGCTAGAACAAGAAACGGTACATCGGTTGCGCTGAAAGAATACCGAGCAGGCTCCAAAATGTGCCAATAATGAATTCGCCCAGCACAATACCCAAGAAAAAAGGGATAGCCCCACGGTGCCATTTTCGGCCGCCATACTTGAGGATGATCCATTTTAGGAACCAACCGACAAAGATTGATCCGATCATTGGATTAATAGCCCAGCTTCCAGAGATAGCATAACCCACAGGGTGCAAATTCCACCAGAGGAAGTTCATCCTCACGGCTGAGAGCAATATGGTAACCCAGAAACCAATTCCAACAAAAACCATCGCTGAAATATCAGGTGGAGTGGCAAAACTCAACCAGCGTTCCAACCGGCCGAAAGACTCGTTGGCAAATACCGGCCTCCCGCCTTCCGAGTAGCTGATGGCTAGAAAAGCCCAGAACGATGAGAGTGCACCTAGGCCGGAAGCAAAAATCATCAACAGGAAAAATCGCGACAAGGGAATATTTGCCACGTTGGCAAGTTTGAAACCTTCAAGTTGATGTGGCATTGCGTGCGACCGATGTGCTCGATTCAAGAAATAAAGGTAAGCGAAACCAGTTAAATTCGCTGCGCCAACACGACGCACACCGAACATACGTGGCAAAATTTCATCTGGTCCAATAAAGTGTAGATCGTGAACTGGCGAACCAAGTTCGGCACGAAGACGAGTGATGGCGATAGAAATGGCAAGCCAAATGGCAAAAAACAGAATAATCATCCATGAAGACATCCCAATCTTGAGACAGAAAAACATCNTAAAAGTTAAACCGATGATGANACCAAGAAAGGCGGTACGATAAGAAACTGAATCTTTCTGATCATCTTGTNGAGATTGAAACAGACAGTTTACNGCATATCTTAAGTGCCTGCGNCTCATCCAAAGNGCGAAGATNCAAAGCCCTAGNTATGCACCATGCGATTGTTCTGCTTCATATGGNAATCGCACTAANGCNCGCCATCCCATGACTGANCCTATTAACCTNTCTAGTCGCCAAATTAACCAAAAAGCCCAGCANGAAAAGGAAAGATCAAGCGGAATGAAAAATGACAGNCCAACTCCAAAGGGAAAGATAGCCATTGGACTCCAACCAATTGCGTTCCAAGGAGGATCAGTAAAAATNCGACGTAGNTCNTATAGTTTCCCNCCTAGACTAGGAACTGAAGGNAAAAGGAAATTCAATCCGTTGACAATATCTATNGAGGCACCAACCATCAATCCAACCCACATCCATGGTGATTTAAAGAATCTTCCCTTNGGNTATGTCATTTCAAGCGGAAGTTGGATGATAGGATAACTGAGACGTTCAGACTCAACCCANTGCTTTCTNAGGATNACACTAATACANAGCATAACGAGATGTAGTGCTAGNATGAAAGCNCACCACCAAAAAACAATGGGGANCCANACGCTNAAATTNATAGGATGATAAATCGATGAAAANCCCTGATAGTANCCCTCCATTACNCGTTTNTCACNNANCGTNAGCCAATCAGGNATATAACGGTGAAAAAGACCTATCCAGTCGTTTTCCGGGGTTGCAAACCANTGTGCATGTCCAATTAAAGGGATAAGCACCAGAATCCGATCAACACCTGCAATTCCCGACCCGATCGATACGCAAGTATAAACCGTCAACAATTCAATACGGTTTAATATCATGTCTTTGCCGATTTGATTCCTAGTTTTATTCAGGATGGCATTAAGAACCAATAAAACAAGAATGGTGAAGATAGCATTAAAAAACAAGGAAATTTGTGTTGGGCTGGCGTTCCGGCGCAATATTGAAGCTACTACCCACCAGCAATTAAGTGGCACCAGCACTGTGATGAGAAATATAGTTCGTGGCCTGATCATATTGGTACGATGGTGAGGTGAATTAGATCGNAGAATCATTGAACTTGTGCCATATTATGCTCGCAGAAGTGAAATTTAATCTAGTGTTCCAAGGTCAATTTAATTCCCAAATAAAAAAAGCCCTCATCGTTGATACGAGAAGGCTTACAGAAATAGATTATAATTAAAGTTTAGGATCTACGCAGATCTGCCCTTTTTGCGTTTCGGTTTTGGGCGGGATCTAGCATTCCGTGTTTTTTGTTGTTGCATGATGGGTATAATCGAATCTGCAGTCTGNCCATTCTCAAGAGCCACTGCCATTAGCTTCATTGGAGTGTCAATATGGTTAAAAAACATCTTGTACCCTTCACAGAGGTAATTCAACCCGGGGTCACCATCAGGTGTATCGATAAATCGATTTTTGGGACACCCCCCATTACAAACAAAACGGACCTCACAATCAAGGCAATAAGGAGGTAGNGTATCTTTCTTATCNTCACCAAATTTACGTTGGAACGGTAGATNGATGATATCGGTAATCGGTGTTTCCCCAATATTCCCAACCAGATATTCCGGTGTGACATAATGNTCGCACGCATATACATCCCCATTATGTTCCATTGCCATTGCGTCCCCACATGTTTCNTTAAATATGCATAAGCTCGGTTTGAACCCAAGCCANGCTTCTAAAGAAACATCAAAGATCTGGATGAAAATCTTACCGATATCTGCTTTGACCCATTCATCAAATACAGCACACAAAAAACGACCATATTGCTTAGGGTTAACAGATCTAGGAGATACTTCTGAACCATCTCCGAAATGTTCGACAATTGGAATAAATTGTATGAACTGAGCACCAAGACTTTTAAAGTAATTGTAGATTTGAACGGGATAATCNCCATTGTAATTGTTTACAACACAGAGAATATTGTAATCGACCTGATGTTTTTGAAACAGTTTTAAGCCCCTGATGACATCAGCAGAAGAGGGCTCGCCTTTTTTGCCGAAACGATAATGATCATGCAACTTTGATGGCCCATCAATGCTAATTCCGATTANAAAATTGTTCTGTTTAAAAAAGGTTGCCCATTCATCATTGATGATTGTACCATTCGTTTGAAGCGAATTTCGGATAGTCATTCCCGAAGGCCGATATTTGTCCTGCAATTCTACAGCTTTTCGAAAGAACTCTATTCCCATCAGAGTCGGTTCCCCTCCCTGCCAGGCAAAAGTCACTTCTGGGAATGTTGATTGTGTCTCGATATACTGACGAATATAATTTTCTAGCGTCGATTCTTTCATCCGAAACGACTTCGTCTCAGGATAAAGATCCTCTTTCTCCAAATAATAGCAATACTCACAATCTAGGTTACAGATTGCTCCAATCGGCTTGGTCATTACATGAAACGGTTTTTGCTGTTTCATTTCGAATTTCCATTATTTAGTTAATAGAATANGAGTCTTNTACAAACCTATTTAAACAANCACCATAAAAAATAAACACCAANGACAATCATAATCATTGCGCCGCCGACAAGAGTATATGCCGCACGCTCAAATCCTTTTTTGCCNGAATCAAATTTTAAGATTTTTCTCACGATCTAGCCAGGAAACGCTCCGTCATCCAACCCATCAAAAAAATTAACAACCCTATGCCACCAAGTCTTGGATCCATTAANTTAGGAAACTCTGTTACAAAACCAACCCCTACCGCAANAAGTCCCGTCGCTTGAATTACTTTCGCCAAATAGAACAACATTCCGAATGAACTATTTATTCAGGTCGAGCTTACTAAGCTCGATAAAAATCATCGTGTTTTCTTTGAAAGAGCGGTGTTGAATGCCAATCGTTTTGACAAAGTGGANAATTGTAACNAGAAATAGCCCGCCATGAAACCANGGGTGAATCATGCGAGTATGTACGGCACCACCAATAACAAAGACGACCATTAATAGTAAAATATTCAGAAGCGTGGGTGGGTAAATTACTCGCTTAATACCAACAGATCTCTGATGATATTCTGGATCAAGATGGTGCATTTGAGAGAATTCCTTGATACTACTACCAGTTCCAACAAAGAAAAAGATGATCAAAGTTTCGGTGAGCAAGTACACCATAGCGGCAACAAGTGCGAACGTTTGGTGTGTTACACCTAAAACACTAAAATCCCAATAACCTTGAATTCCTGTTAGTCCTACCANACAAAAAGAAATGCCCGTTAAAAGATAACAGGCATACATAAACCACCACATTATTTAGATTCCACAACAGAAAATACTAATCTGCAGCCTCTTGAACCTCAGGAGTAAATGTATTTGTTATCNCAACTTCGGGGAATCTTTCCTCAAATTCCTCTAGTGGAACCATTCGAATAGCATCCCACGTCAACTTGGTGCACACACGAGCACAGATCGAACAACCAATACACTCATTATATCGAACCTGCACTGGAGGTATAANGATATTATACTTTTCATGTGGTACTAGCTCAATGCAATCAACAGGACAAAACGGTATACATACTTGACAACCGGTGCAATTATCCTCATCAATAATTGCCATCACTTTTGGCTTTCTTTTTTTATGAACAATTTCATCTGGAAACTCAGCAATCGACCTGTAATGCTCATAAGGCTTAGCCTTGATTGTCTTCTTTGGTGCAGCAGATNGATTTTCGGCGTCTTTATTTTTTGAGAAGAGATTCTTTAACCACATTCCAACAATCCTTAATTAATAACAAAGACTTAATAAGTCCTGCAGTAAAGAATAACAAAAAGTCAAAATACATTGCAAATAAATTGCCCCTTCCTTCTAAGAATTGGACTGATCGAAACACAAGAATCTGCCACTGTATGGTCTTGGCTTCGCTGCTTCATCCTAAATGCCAATCATAGCAAGACATATCACAACTGTCAATTTAAATAAATATGAATTCAGGCTGCTTTCTGATAAAATTAACACTGATGTTTAGCAACATCCTAACTACTACTAAATACCCTTGACTAAATTTATTGCCTCATAATGTTTTCACAATTGGTCTTTTTTTATCTTAAGACCAAAAAATGACTGATGGATCAAACTCATTTCCACTTCGTTCAGCCTTACACTCACTATGTTGGAGAGCTATCCATTCTCTGTAAGGCAGAAACTTCTTATACATTTACATTGAAACCAATAAGAATTTTCGACCTGATGGAGCGATACACTACGATAGGAATGATTCCATTCTGACAAGTGATACTAACAGAATTTTTCCAACGATACAGATACTCGAATTCACAAAAAATGTGGTGCCTATATGAAATGGCACAAGGTGTTTAAATCATAGAATTTAACCTGAAAAAATATCCCATTCGACAAGAATTCATCTCCTATTCAGTTTGAAGGTTCTTCCGAGACCCACTTGGGTTGTAAGTGGATTTTGGTTTTTTATTGGGCACGTTTAATTACAACATTCCCATCAGTTTAAGACTTCAGATTGTCTGTTTCATTTTTTTATGTTGATTGGTAGATTGGTACTTTCTCGTGAAGATAAAAGAAAACATCTCTGTTATGTTGAAACAAGCGCTCGCACATCATCAGGTTGGTCATATCGATCAAGCTGAACTTGCCTATAAAGAAATCTTGAGACTTTCACCAGAAAACCCAGACGCTTTGCACTTTTTGGGGCTTATCGCTTACCAAAACCAAGACTACGATATAGCCACCAATCTGATTATGAAAGCTATCGGCATAAACCCCAACAATCCAATATTTTTCCGACATCTAGGGCAAACTTTTCAAAAACAAAATAAATTGGACCAAGCAATAAATTCTTATCAGCAAGCAATCAAGATCAATCCAAAATACACCGAAGCATATAATAATCTTGGAGAACTTTTTTATCTCAAAAATAAATTGGATCAAGCAATAAATCTCTTTCAAAAATCAATTTCTCTCAACTCAAATGTGGCCAGTACTCATTATCTACTAGGTAACCTATTTGGAGAAAAAGGGGAACCTTCTCGGGCATTTAAAGCGTATCAAAAAGCAATTGTCTTAAATCCAAAACATGCTGAGGCACACTGTAAGATCGGCGACATTTTTCAAGAACAGGGAAACTTAGATCAAGCAATTAACTCATATCATATGGCCTTAGATTCCTGTCCTGATCTTGCGGAGGGGCACAATAATTTAGGTAGTGTTCTAAAAAAGAAAAATCAGTTAGATGCTGCAATTGTTGCATTCGAGAAAGCTATTGAGACTAATCCGAAACACGTAAGAGCATACAGCAACTTGGGAGCGACACTAGTTGAAAAAAATAAACTAGAGGAAGCAACGCAACATTTTGAAAAAGCCTTATCTCTTAACCCCAATTTTGCCGATGTACATTTCAATCAGGCAATCATACTTCTGTTGCAGGGGAGGTTAAAAGCAGGTTGGGAAAAGTATGAGTGGCGATGGGATTCAATTCAAAAATCCCAAAAACGAGACTTTAAACAATTATTGTGGGATGGAACTTCTTTAAAAGGTAAAACGATATTGGTACACACTGAACAGGGATTCGGAGACGCTATCCAATTTGTCCGTTATGTTGACCTTGTGTGTGACTTGGATACAACTGTAATTGTCGAGTGTGAAGCTGAATTAAAAACACTTTTCAAAAGTATAGGTCGTATTGATAAATTAATGACCAAAGGAGAAAAAATACACAGTTTTGATGTCCATGTGCCTCTTCTTAGTCTGCCACATATTTTTGGGACAACTCTCAAAAATATCCCAGCTAAAACCCCATATCTCTATCCGGATACGAAAACAAATTCTATCCTTCTATCAAATAACAACCACAAGTTCAAAATCGGTATCGCTTGGACAGGTAATCCCGAACACATTAATGATCATAATAGATCCGTAGACCTTAAACAATTTGGATGCTTATTAGATGTAGGAGACTGTGAGTTTTTCAGTCTACAAGTAGGAGAACACAGCGAGGATATAAAGCAGTGTGGATACCACCATATTATCAAAGATCTAGGAAAACAGTTTACTAATTTCCATCATACAGCGTCCGTCATACTCCAATTGGATCTGGTTATCAGTGTTGATACTGCGGTAGCTCACTTAGCAGGCGCGCTCGGCAAACCTGTCTGGACATTGTTACCTTTCATGCCAGACTGGCGATGGATGCTTAATCGTTCGGATTCGCCATGGTATCCTTCTATGACACTTTTTCGCCAAAAGGAAATTGGAAATTGGACTCCTGTTTTTGAGCAACTAAAATTGGCACTGACACGATGTTCCCAGAATTAGGTGTTTTGTTTCACAGTTCTTAAATTACAAAATTTCCCATATTAAAACACATCTTGAAGGAATCAACAGTCGGCAATAATGAACCCAACCCAAGATATAATTCCCATTCTAAAATTGGCACTCAGGTATCATCGTGAAGGTAACCTTGATTATGCTAAATATGTTTATCAACATGTGTTGGGCATTGATCCTCAAAATGCTGATGCCCTGCACCTTCTTGGTGTCAGTGTATACCAATCAGAGCAATATGATATTGCTATTAACTTAATCACTCAAGCCATACAGATAGATTCAACTAAACCCTTATTTTTTACCAATCTGGGGAATGCTTTTCAGAAACAAGGAAAATTAGAGCAATCAACTCAAGCTTATCAGAAAGCCATTCAAATCCAACCTGACTACGCTGAGGCATATTTCAACTTGGGGAACTCACTGCGAGAACAAGGAAAATTAAAGGAATCAACCCAAGCTTTACAGAAAGCTGTTCAAATCCAACCTGACTACGCTGACGCCCATTTTAACTTGGCAATGTTGCTGTTATTACAAGGTCAGTTTGTTGAAGGATGGGAAAAATATGAGTGGAGATGGGATTCAAGCTTGAAATCTCAAAAACGCAATTTCAAACGACCGCTATGGGATGGAACTTCTTTGAGCAGCAAATCGATATTGATCTATGCAGAACAAGGGTTTGGAGATAGCATACAGTTTGTTCGCTACATCGACTTATTCCCTGACACCACGACCATTATTGTTGCCTGTCAACCCGAACTGAAATCACTCCTTAAAAGGATAGGTCGTATTGACACATTAGTTACTAAAGGCGAAGATATACCTAAGTTCGATTTTCATGCTCCTATTGTCAGTTTACCTCATATTTTTGGCACAGTTCTCGAAACGATACCTGCCAAAATACCATATCTTTACCCAGATAAAAATTCCGACTTTGCGTTCCTTTCAAATGATGAAAGGGATCTCAAAGTCGGAATTGCCTGGGCAGGTAGTCCAACACATATCAATGATCGTAATAGGTCTATTAGCCTTAACAACTTCAAGTGTTTATTGGATATAAAGGGATGTGAGTTTTTCAGTTTGCAAGTAGGAGAACACCATCGGGATATAAAGCGGTGTGGGTACTCACGAATTATCAAAGACCTAGGAAAACAGTTTACTAATTTCCATCATACAGCATCCGCCATACTCCAATTGGATCTAGTTATCAGTGTTGATACTGCGGTAGCTCACTTAGCAGGCGCGCTTGGCAAACCTGTCTGGACATTATTACCTTTTATACCAGACTGGCGATGGATGCTTAATCGTTCGGACTCACCGTGGTATCCTTCTATGACACTCTTTCGCCAAAGGAAGAGAGGAGACTGGCACAGCGTTTTCCAAGAAATCCGACTTACACTTATACAGTATTCTCAGCGATAGGTGTTAAGTTTCAGCATAGTTTTAAATGTTACGCTAACTTTAATCCCTATTAGTCTATGAATTCGAAGAATAATTTGCAAAACTCTCAATTTGACATTAGCAGGTTCTTTGAGCAGGCAATTCAACATCATCAAGCGGGACAACTTGAGCAAGCCAAGAAAAAATATCAAGAAATTCTGGACACAAATCCACAACACGCAGATTCCTCGCATTTGCTTGGATTGGTGGAGTATCAATACGGCAACTACATGAAGGCAATTGAACATATCCAACAAGCAGTTCTGATTTCTCCAAAACAACCCGTCTTTTTAAATAATTTGGGTAATGTGTTGAAAGAGATGGGAGAATTGGATCGATCTGTTCAGGCCTATCAACAGGCACTTGAAATTGCACCTGACGATGCTGAGATACACAACAATCTGGGTGTGACATTGAAAGAGATGGGAGAATTGGATCGATCTGTTCAGGCTTATCAACAGGCACTTGAAGTTGCACCTGACGATGCTGAGATACACAACAACCTGGGTGTGACATTGAAAGAGATGGGAGAATTGGATCGATCTGTTCAGGCCTATCAACAGGCACTTGAGATTAATCCCCAGTATGCTGAAGCACACAATAACTTGGGCAATGTGTTGAAAGAGATGGATCAGTTGGATGAATCCATTCACGCTTATCAGAAAGCATTGAAGATCAATCCTCAATACGTTGAAGTATATAATAACTTGTAATGTGTTGAAAGAGATGGATCAGTTGGATGAAGCCATTCACGCTTATCAGAAAGCTATTCAAATCCAGCCTGACTA
>PBXZ01000197.1:0-7454 GCA_002729415.1 Candidatus Poribacteria bacterium
CCCTTTTTTCCTAATATCCCCCTCGATTACCCAATTCGGCAATTCTTTCCCAACAAACCGTGGCTAGCTATTGTCAGTGGATGGCCACTTTTATTTCGGCTTCGGCTATCGGTTGTTGGCGTTACTTACTTCTTGCTACCTGATGTGACTATTAGTATTTGGTTTTTTTTCTTATTCTACAAGTTTCAGGAAGTTGCTATCTCTGCTTTCTCCATCGCTCGTGTCAATACACAGCAACAGGTAATGGGTGCGGTCTTAGTCCTAATGGCCGTTTCGACTTGGCAAGCACGAAAACATCTCCTCGCTGTTTGTCAAAAGACCTTTACTAATCCAGTTGACTCGGTCTTAATAGATGATAAAAATGAGCCGTTATCTTATCGTTCTGCTCTGTTGGGTATGGTCGGCGGTTTCGTGTTTATGGGGACGATGGCAGTTACAATGGGGATGTCGGTTTGGATAGCCATCTTATTTATCCTACTGATGTGGATTTTGGCCACTACAGCAGCTTGGCATGTTTCCAATGCAGGGTGTTTGCTAGTCAATGTTGGTTTCACTCCATTCAGTTTTTTTCGCATGGTCTTTGGTGGGCGTGCGTTAGGAGTTCGCAACCTAATCTTGTTGAGTTTCGACAGATCTTCTATTCCTAATTGGTCATCGCAATCGTTAATGGCATACTCGATCCAGAATTTTCGCTTAGCAAACATTCATCATCTTCCGTCCAGAAACATGAGACTGACACAGTGGATGCTTTTGGCGGTTGTATTGTCGATCGTGATCACGTTCTTTACCACTTTGACTTGGATCCATCGAAAAGGTGCAGTCAACTTGACCCATTGGATTTTCAATGTAGGTCCTGGGGCAATGCGTCGATCAGTCAATGAGATCTTGAATCCATCGTCTCCAAATCTACCTGGTATTTTGAGTGCAGGCACTGGTGGGATCATTATGTCAGGACTTATTTTTATGCGACAGCGCTTTTTGTGGTGGCCATTTCATCCGCTTGGTTATGCGCTGGGTGTGACGTGGGCACCATCACGGCTTTGGTTTTCGACCCTAATTGGTTGGGCTATTAAATTTCTGATCCTGCGGTTCGGTGGATTTCGTGCCTTGCGGAAAGGTCAACCATTTTTCTTAGGCTTGATTATCGGTGAGTATTTTATGGCTGCCGTTTGGCAAATTTTAGCTTTGAAAACGGGCGTTGGATATTGGGGAGGACCACCCAGTTGAAGTTTTTAAATAGTGCTCCTCCTTGGTTTTCTTATGAGCAATTTAATTTGGCTAATTCGTCAATACTGTTTTGTCAAAATGAATAAATTATTAAAAGGCTGAAAACTATCGTAACTTTCTGAGACCTCCATCGTAAGGTATAGAACAAACCAAATTAGGGTAAGACTATGAACACTCTCACACAATTGTTGTTATACACAGCCATTAGCCTATTAAGCATACGGGTGCTGGATACATTGATTAAAAACTTGTCGCGAAAGATGTCAAGGTATCAGTTAGAAGCATATAATNCAGTNGGAATTGTTAAGTGGTTTCAGCATCAACAANTTCGGATTTACCGGATTGTACCAATATCAATTTTGTTGTTTATTTNGGGAAGTCTATTATGTCTTTCCACCGTAATTGGATTTGGCCAGCAAAACTCAAATGTGGGTATCGCGTTATTGATAGCTTCTATTCTTAACTTGTTNATTGAATTATAATGTANCAANGGTCAGAATGCTGGATTACTTGACGGTAAGTGTNTCTNTAAAAACTAAATATCTTTCAATAAAATATTAGATGGAGATCGTTCGATTTCCTGATTTAAAGCTTCCAATGTTTGAGATAGGCGTTTGGATTCGCCGGATTCATGGATGTGAATATCTCCTAACCCGTGTTCGTCAATAGCTTGCAANACGAAGCTAANGCTGAGGTTCTCAACACTCCTAGCTGGTTGNTAAGATGTGTCCTGAGAGTTTTTCTTTCCCACTTCATTAATAATTTTTGAGNTCATTAGGTCAGTAATACATTGTCTNACCAGTCGTACTGGAGCGTGTAGAATNGCTGAAATCTCTTCNGCTGTCAGTGAACTCTTCGCCTCTACAAAATTTTTNACTAATAAATTNGTGATTAAAAGAGTCACTAGTTTTTTGAAGGAAGGTTTTACCTCTTGGCTTCCCAACGCAAATTCATAGCGATTNATATGTTGATTAGCAAAAGCNATNTCTGCACCTAATAGCAAGATCAGCCATGCTGTTTGTATCCAGATAAGCAGGAGTGGGAGGAAAGCAAAACTACCGTAGATAGCATTGTATTTTGATATTCCCATTTGCGACTTGAAGAAAATCCACTGAGACAATTGAAAAGTTGTTCCAACTATGANNCCAGCAACTAAGGCCGACTTGAAGTTGACCTTAGTATTCGGTACAACTACGTAGATCATAGTAAACAGCAACCANATGAGACCAAANGGGACTAACTTCATCAACANAAATAGGTGGCCTAATAATTCCATANCTTTGCTTAGATCTTGGATTATTGCAGTAATAAATACAGTTGTACTTTGGGCTAAGATAAATAGTATTGGGGCGANCACCATAATGGAAAGTAAATCGGTGANATTTCTGATCCATGGACGTGAGTTTTTTATCTCCCATATATCGTTAAGTGCAGCTTCAATATGACGTAGAACCCGAGTTGCAGCCCACATAAGTACGATAAGTCCGACGCCAGCAATCAAGCTTCCTCTGGTACTTTCAAGTAGAAGCTTTGCCTTACTTATTATCCAATCAAGACCTTCTTGGGCAACCATATCTCGGCTGGCGATTTTCTCTTGCAATAGTAACTCTAATGTTTGTTCAAAACCAAATCCTTTGGCAATGCCAAAAACCATTGCTAATATTGGAATTAGTGAAAGGATAGAATAAAAAGTCAGTGCAGCAGCGCGAAGTTGGCATTTATCTCGATTAAATCCTTTAAAAGCTAGTATTAAAACTCTTACTTGTTTAATTAAGGGTGATTGCCACCTAGGCAATTGATCAAGAGGAAGTTCCCAAATATGGGACTGAATAAAGTCTGTAATTTTAGGAAACATGAAAGACTCTAATTCGATTCGTCATTCAGCGATTTGATTAGGTGCTTATAATAAGCTGAAAAAAATGTTTTTTGGCAAAATGTGCGATGTCGATCTCTGCTTGCTTCTATTTGATCATCCACTTTATATGATATCAATTTTTTTAGAATCTTACTCCAATTGANGGCTAATCTCAAGTCCGTAAAATTGGTTCTTTTTTCGTCAATTAATCTGCATTTGATCTATTGTTTGTCGTAGTTCACGTATTCCTTGCAACATTAACTCTGGAGTTCCCCANTGTTCGATGCTAGCTGAACCACTGAATCCATCGGCAATAACAGAAGTTAGTAGATCTTGGTAAATAATATTAGTTGTTCCTACTGGATTCATTTTCTTATCTGCATTNGGCTTAATATGAAAGTGAGTGACTAGACCTTTGATATGGTCATATCCATCAGGGTAAGGATTCTCGCCACTGTGTAANCCATTCATAACATCCCAGCAGACTGTAAGTGCAGGGCTATTACCCAATGCATCGATGGCCGTCTTAACCTCTTGACAGGTTCCAAGTAGAGTTGATCCNTCGTTCTCAATTGAGAGTGTGACGGCAGCACTTTCAGCTATTGGTATAATTGGTGACATCTTCTCGACAATTTGATCTATGTATTTACTTAAATCAGGGCGAGATTTGTCTGTTTTTCGATCGGGTTTCCAGAACATAAAACCACGGATAATGTGTGTTTCGAAGGCATGTGCTAATTCAATCATCCTATCAAAATAGCGTCGATGTGTTTCGTACTCCTCTAAACTATCGATGTTACATTTTCCAAATGGGGACCCAATGCAAGTCACTCTCGCATTATATTTTGTCAATACATCTTGCATTCGTTTGACACCATCATCGTCAATAGTGGTAACGCTATCTCCCCACAAACCACCCCGAATTTCAATGGTGTTAGCTCCCGCATCAACACCCAATTTGACAGCTTGATCGAAATCTTTTGATACTTCATCTGCAAAGAAGCAAACATCAACCATCATTTTCTCCATTTAATTTTATAAATTATTTTTTAATTCCCTTGTATCATTATGGTGTTTAATAACGTGACTTCTTGTGCTCAAAAGTCGATCTTTGTTTCATGGAAGTTGGGCACGGATTAAATACTTTTAGAATTTTCTAGTGTTTTAATGTTATTGTGTCATCCTCCAATTAAGTCAAGTCCGCGTTAGTTTTTCTGTTTTCTTTGAATCCCCCGGCGACTATATTATTGTATGGCTCGTCCCTATCCTTGCCAACCGGGTAAATATCTGGGGTATGATATCCGAAGCGAACTGAACGCCTCCATTCTCCTGATCGATTTACGTTAGACCAGTGAACCGCATAATAGCTAAAGAAAATGACGTCTCCTATCTTAGCTGGAATTGATACGGTGTCAATAAAATCCGGGTGATATTTATCAGTAGGTAGGTGAGGGGCCGTATGAGATCCAGTAATGTGCTCTAGAGGTCCATTTTTGTGACTGCCTGGTACAATTTGCAAACATCCACTTTCTAAGGGTGTCTCGTCCAAGTGGACTAGGCAATCAACAAAACCAGGTCCGTCATGTGGGTAGAAAGGATAATCCTGATGCATTGGGAATGGTGTTCCGAGTTCGGGCGGTTTGGCATGAAGTACTGTATGATGCCATTGAACGCTTGATCCGACCAATGACTGTACTGCTTCTACTAAGCGAGAATGGAAAATTACTCGTCCCCAGGCGGCAGAATAAAAGTGTGGATTGTGCATAAACACGGCTTTGGTGTTTTGCCGCTCATTTTCTGGGAGATACATGTCACGCCAAGGACCATGCCAGCCAATGGATTCATTTCCCCATTCGGAGATTACTCTTATCATTTCTGATCCGAGTTCTTCAACTTCTTCATCAGTGAACAATGACTCAACTTTCACGTAGCCATCGCGATGGTAAGATTCTATTTGATTTTCTGTTAACATCTGAAGTCCTCCATTTTATAATTGTTGTGACTGATTTGATATATTTTAATCTCCTAATTAAAAGCAAATTCACTTCAATTGATTTGTTGCCGATGGAATGTCGTTCAGTTGGCAATCGTGTTATTTAAAGATCATCTGGGGGCTTTATAGATATTCGTAACTGCTGCACTGATTTCGCGGCCGCGTCAAGCAAAATCCTTTCCCCTGTGGCATAAGATAAAAAACTCATCCCTTTTCTTCCCCAGTCTGCTACGAATTCAAGGTCTCCTGCAATTATACCAGAGCTAATTCCGTATTGCTGAGAAACCGAAACGATCTTTTCAATACTTTGAGTCATCAGAGGATGGTTTATTTGGCCTGGGATACCTAAGTCCACCGACAAATCCATAATTCCGAGTACGGCTACATCTATACCAGGGATAGAAAGCATTTCGTCCAGATGGTCTAAAGCAACTTTACGTTCTATTTGAATTAGGAGTAGCGTTTCCTTTTCTATTGCTGCTATGAAATCTTCTGCTGATAACGACTTGTAGTTTGTTTGATGTGACGTTTGAGCATATCCTCTGATGCCATCAGGAGGATATCGAAGCCAGCTAACAATTTCTTCTACTTGTTTAGGTGTATTCACCCGTGGAATCATAATNCCTTGTGCTCCAANATCCGTAACCTTGGCGACTAAATGATATTTTGCATCCGGAACNCGCACAATTGGAGTGATATCAAGCAATCGAGAAACTTGGATCATTTGCGCCACCGTCTCAAGGTTAAAGGTCGTGTGTTCCATATCGATAAAGATAAAGTCAAAACCTGCTTGGGCAAAGATATGTACCAAGTCAGTGATACCAAAGCGTGAAGCTTCACTACCAATAACAGTTTTCCCTAGCTGTAATGCGGATTTCACTTTATTCTCATTTATCATTGGTTTCCTTAGGGAATCTATTGCTTTTGTTGTGTTGCTTATTTTTCCTGTTAAGAACAGATAATAATGAAAGCTCGTAAGTTAAATGCTTGACCCGAAACTTATTTTAATAATACGCCAGAATATGTAGTAATTTGGGGAAAGGATTGGTAAGACAGCGGTTAATTTGATGGGTACTATTGAAATCCTATCATTGAATAGCACTTTGGTGACAGTGTCTAGGTGTTTTGAAAAATTAATTTTAGAATCTCTATTGCAGTTTGCTTGTCAGGTTTCTTATCATTGCTGGCAAACATATACATTTGGTGAATGCAGGAAGGACAACCGTCGTGACAACTGCAATTCGATATAATTTCGGATGCATGTAACATCATTTGGTCAAACTGATTATAGCTTGTTTCGGCATAACCAAGACCGCCTGGATATGCATCCAACAGGAATATTGCCAACTTCCCATCATCGTCGGGTTGAACCTTTCCCAGACAACCTTTTTGTTCTGACATTGTATACAGTGGCAAGATTGATTCAAGTACGTTTTTAATGGCCTTCAAACCACTAAAGTAACTCAGCTGCAGTTCCCCTTCAACAAAAGGAAGAAAATTAGAATTTGGTATAAACCAGGTCCCCAATGTTTGCATTTTCTGCTCAGGTAGATTCAAACCTTTTCGTCCGATAAATTCATGTGAATGGAACGTAATTTGTTGGAATTCTGTCGCTCGAGACTTTATGAGGATTTTTCCTGTTTTAATTGTGCCATTACCCCAATTCTTTTGCCCTCTAGATTCGATGATATTGATATGTTCTGTCACAACCGATTGGGTGTAATAATCAGAGGTCACAAGCTCAGCAGTGACAATACGTTGATCAAAGTCTAGTTCTTTAATCAAGTAAGTTTCTGAGTTGTGTAAGTAGATTGCTCCGGGGTGTGCATGTGAAAAAATACGTGCACCGTCGATAGTTCCAATGATTTTGTTTGTTTGAATATCCTTAATTGCGTATGATTGACTTGGGACAGAGCGGAGGTCTATCTGACGCGATGGATAATCATTCTGAGGGACATAATATTGGGGGCCTGATTGTTTCAAATTACCTTTTTTGTAGAGATAATCTGCAATGAGAGGCATTCTTTTTCCAAAAAACTTTTGATCAGATTTTCTCAATGGAATTTCGTGTGCTGCACATCTGAGATGTTCTGCTAAGATATGGGGGTTTTCCGGTGAAATAACTGTTTGCTCGGGCATCTGTTCAAAAAGATATTCTGGATGTTGTGTTAAGTATTGCTCAATTGGTAAATTGTTAACAATTAATATTATTAACGAAGTAGCTGATCCTCGTCCAACCCTACCTGCCTGTTGCCATAAACTCGCAATTGTACCTGGAAACCCAACCATTACACACGCGTCTAAACTACCAACGTCAATTCCAAGCTCTAGCGCATTAGTCGTTACTACGCTGAGTAATTCGCCTGAAGCCAGTTTTTG
>PBXZ01000198.1:0-21381 GCA_002729415.1 Candidatus Poribacteria bacterium
TTGCCATTCCCGCTATTCTTGGAGCAGTTGCCCTGAAACTTAAAGATTTTACTGCTATATTGATATCCCCAACCAATATAGCAGTTAGCGTGATGACATCATTTGTTATTGGCTGGTTGGCACTCCGGTTTTTGCTGTCAATATTAAATCAGGGTAAACTGTCAGTATTTTCTTACTACTGCTTAATTATTGGTTTGTTGACTTTTGCCTGGTTGCGCATTTGATGCGTGATTCAAATACTGTATCAAATCGATCAATACGGTGAAGTATCGATGGAGCCTCCGTTACCAGTCTATATGGAAAGCTAACTGAGGAATTGATATATCTAGAGCCGAAAAATGCTAACTATGTAAGGGGTGGCATATGAAAAACGTTGCTATTTTGGGGGCTAGTGATAATCCCAACCGCTATGCCTATTTAGCTCAGGTGAAATTGCAGGAACAAGGTTATTTTGTTTATCCTATATCAAAGAGCGGGAAAGATATTTTGGGTGTCAGAGGGTATACTCGTCTTAATCAAGTTGACGAAAAGTTAGATACCATAACACTTTACTTGAATCCTATACATTTAATCGATGTGTTGGACGATATACTTGAAAAGAAACCAAGACGCGTGATTTTTAATCCTGGCACGGAATCGGAAACTCACATTAAAAGACTGGAGCAGGCTGATATTGTTGTGGAGCGAGCATGTACTCTGGTTTTATTATCCACTAACCAGTTTGAGTCGATGTGAAAATGATACTGCTAAGTCTTGAACCCTTGACTAGATAGTAGGCGATTTGGTGGATTATGTGGGTCTTTAAGAAAAAAAACAACATAAAATTTGACATTAGTATATAATGATATAATTTTAAAAATCCAGATAATTTGGTGATGTCGATTTCTCCGTATTCGTATTATAGAATAGGAGGATCATTATGAATTAAGTGACGGTTTTCCAGATTCTTCTCTGAATTAGGAATTTGGAATATTATTTGCCAATGTTGTTGTAACAATAAATACAGTTAGGAGGTAACAACAGATGAAAGTTAGGGTATCAAGAATAGCCTTGATATGTATCAGTCTGATTTTTATGGGATTGGTGCTGGTTGCTCCGATCTTTGCAATTAATTACGAAGAGCATCTTGTTGGGCTATGGAAGTTTGACGAAGGTTCGGGGAATAAAATAAAGGATTCCTCTGGCAATGGCCTTGACGGAGGAATCGAAGGCAGCGGTAAATGGGTAGATGGCAGGTTTGGTAAAGCCATAGAGTTTGATGGCAAAACTGGTTTCGTTGCCATTCCGGCACATGCAAACCCAACGAAGGCCATTACCGTTTCAATTTGGGCGAAAAGCAAAGTGAAAGCATGGAATGAAAACGGATTTATCATGTCTAAGAGAAACGCCTATATTCTTCATAACAATACAGGTGGTGTAAAGGTTTCTTTCCCCATTTGCAATGGCGGTTGTTGGAACCAGCCTGGTGGTTGGAAAGACGGTGAAGTTGGCCCCGAAGACATTACCAAGTGGCATATGTATACAGGAACCTTCGATAGCACAACGGGAGATTGGCGGATTCTTATTGATGGCAAGGTTGAAAGTAAACTACAACTTGATAAGAAACCACTTGCGGCAGAAAAAGATAAGCCTCTCTGGATAGGACGTGATAACTGTTGCGGTGCCAGATATGGGGAGATCACCGTGGACGAGGTGATGGTCTTCGATACAGTATTGGGTGAAGATGATCTTAAACCCATCTTTAAGGATGGAATTGATTTAGCCATGTCAGTGGACAGTATTGAAAAGCTTGCTGCTACTTGGGGAAATGTTAAAACCCAGTACTAGATTCTGATGTTCTGCAGTTGCATTCTCTGAAAACTAGAAGTGCTTATGTGATCTAGTTGAAGCCTTGTTTTGGAGGGTTCTGCTTATAGAATCAGCCTATGTGTGTACATGCGGAAGGTATCGGCAATTTGGCCTTGCAAAGCGTAGATCATTGAAAACAACGTTTCTTGGTCTTAGTATGCTTGATCTCACTCAGTTTTGCTAAGACTGAAAGAGGTTACCAGAGTTGCCAATTGTCATAATAGGAAGCGTTGCTGTTGCCAACCCGAAGTCTGCCGTTTTTCAGAACGCCGGTAGAGATTTAAAGATCAAATAGTAGTCTAGCTACTAGAATTCTCCCCTTGTTGTGTTAAAATTATCCTGCCTGATGTCACTCCTTATAATTATGTTACTTAAATAGTGGGTAAATTAACCGTTAAGAAGATGGCTGTCCCTAAATGTGATGTTCNCACTGGTGGAGAANTGAACAATGGTTAATGNTGCCGTCGTTGGNTATGGNGCTGCTGGTCGGTACTACCATTCTTACCTGATTGGTTTGGCTNGTGGAATCGACCTGTACGCGATTGCCACACGTGATCCTGAGCGGCGTCGACAAGCTGCCGAGCACCATTCAGAGGCANGGATCTATGAAAGTATAGATCAANTGATTNCTGATGATAAAGTAGATCTCGTGGTATTGGCNACACCACATAACGTCCACGCCGAATTGGCAATTAAGGNTATGGAANCGGGCAAGCATGTTGTTACAGACAAGATTATGTGCCTGAACGCACTGGAAGCAGAAAAAATGATTGCTTCCAGTGAACAAAACAACGTACTCTTGAGCATTTTTCACAATCGCCGTTGGGACTGGGATTACTTGACNGTCAAGAAAGTGATTGATGATGGATTACTTGGAAATCCATATCTTTATCAGGTTTCAATCATGCAGTACGATCGACCACGTGGATGGGGGTGGCGTGGATCCAAAATACAAAGTGGCGGTATCTTATTTGATTGGCCTTCTCATCTCGTTGATCAAGCCCTNCAGTTGATCGATTCACCCGTCAGAACAGTCTATTGTGATATTTACTATACTGATCAATGGNACATTGATATTGGAAACTATGCCAATCTGATTATGACCTACCAAAATGATGTTAGATATCAAATTGAAATCAGCAATCTGGCAAAGAGCCCGAAACCCAGGTGGTATGTTCAAGGGAATCTTGGTGGTTTGGTTAAGTTTGGTCTTGATCCGCAAGATTTAGCGATGAAGGCTGGTAACATTGATGCCGCGGAGCAAACACCAGAAAATTATGCTAACGTTATAACTGTTGCTAGTGGCAACGAAGAAAAGATTGTTGTCGAACCGATTTGTGGTTCGTGGAAATCTTATTACCAGAATATTGCTGATGTCTTGAACTATGGGGAGGAACTCGTTGTTACGCCAGCACAGATTTTAGAGGTTATGCGGGTTTTTGACGCGGCTATGAAATCCTCTGAAACTGGAGAAGTTGTACGCCTCTCGTAGTAAGAGAATTGTCTTCGGTTTTTTTTAGGAAAGATGTCATTTCTTTCTCTTTAGTGTTCCATGTTGTTACTTTAGATATTGGTTTTACACACCGAACCCGAGATGAGAAAGTGATGCCTTGGCATTGGCAAAATTACGNTTTNCGGAACGTAACTGATTGTTACTTTGATACCAAGATTCCCCTNGGATAACAGCGTATTTTGTGCCGACTTGGGGAGTACCGANGCTACGGGGGTTATGTGGGTTGTCGCTGTTAAGGTGAAATTTTGGATCGTAGATATCCAAGNACCATTCCCATNCATTTTCTAATAGTCCAGTTCCTCTGTAGAAAGTTCTTGCTGTATTTGGCAGGATATACTAACCTAGCCNNATAGACTAGAATTTTCCAAACTGACCAAATTACTTTCCTGTTTAGTGTTATTCCTACCCCTGNTTCAAGGGAACTCATGTGAAATTGACNGTTGAAGCTTTCTGACTGTCAAAATACCTAAATGGGGGAGTCTCGAAAAATTTGAATGATATCATTTGGCTGTATATTACAGATTATTTGCATAGATGATAAGGGGTTATAATTCCAAACGATGCCTGCCAGATTTGATCAATGTTAAGGAGAAAGAGATCGTATGAGAGAAGTTGGTGCTGCTCAATTTACCTATCGTGAAGTCAGAGACTGGGGGGAATTTCCATCGGGATGGACATTCGAGGATACTCCTGGTGTTGCTGTGGATTCACAGGATCGTGTATATGCCTTTACTCGGGAAAAAAATGGCATAGTGGTTTTCAATTCGGATGGCAGTTTGTTCAAATCTTGGGGAGATGATTTATTCAAACGTCCTCACTGTATATTTATTGGGCCCGATGACACGATTTTTTGTGTTGATGATTTTGGTCATGCAGTCTATAAATTTACGGTAGATGGAGAACAGTTGATGGTAATTGAAACCGCGGACAATCCTGCTGATACAGGTTATGTTTGGGGAGATCAGCCATCAGCTATTGTGCGATCAGGACCACCTTTTAATTTTCCTACCTGGGTTGCACTGTCACCTGAAGGTGAATTATACGTAACCGATGGGTATGGGAACGCACGTGTTCACAAGTTTTCCCCAGAAGGGGATCTACTTCTCTCTTGGGGAGAACCGGGTGGTGGGGTTGGTCAATTTGAGACGCCGCATAGTGTCCACGTGGATAAAGATGGTTGGGTTTACGTCGCTGACCGGCAAAATTGTCGGATCCAAATTTTTAACTCTGAAGGAGAGTATATTGAACAATGGAGTGATATCTATTGGCCATGCGATATGTGTGCTGATGTTGATGGTAACCTATATGTGGCAGAAATCGGAGGTATATTTATGAATTTGGAAAAAGAGGCTGATTTTACTAGTCCAAATGCTCGCATAACTGTAAGGGATATGAGTGGAAATATTAAAATGGAGTGGGGAGAAGCAAATCCAACTGGTGAGGGGAGGTTTTTTTCACCTCATAGTATTGCTATTGATTCACAAGGTAATTTGTATGTCGGTGAAGTTTCGACTTCCTATCCCGGAGGTCAAGCTCCTTCGGATTGGCGTGCGTTTCGCAAGTTCGCCCGAGTTTAAGACACAGCACGATTGGCACAGTTTAGATTGAGATGACAATGGAAAAATATCGTTGCGCGATTATTGGGTGTGGAGGACGCGCACATGGTCATGCAAAAGCTTATCAGTTGGTTGATCGGGGTGACTTAGTTGCCTGTGCTAATTTATCTAATGCCGAGCGCCGCCAAAAATTTGCTTTGGCTTATGGTATTACTGGTTATGCAAATGCAATGGAAATGATAGAGAAAGAACGACCGGATCTGGTACACATTGTGACCATGCCAGACCAATGGGTTCCTTTGATGCAGATGGTATCGGATCTTGGTGTTATGGCTTGCTTGGTTGAAAAGCCTATCGCTTGTGGTGTTGAGGACTGGCAGAAATTGTGTCAATTAGAAGCCAGCTCAAGCACCAAGTTCGGTGTTGGTAAGCAGTTTCGTTGGCATCCACGGTTGGTGGACTGTCGTCAAGCACTTCGCTCTGGAAATCTCGGCGACTTATTGTGGATCAATTTTTTTGCTCGGATGAATTTGTCTGCTCAAGGAACTCATATGATTGACTGGGCTATGTCGCTGAATGGTGATTCACCTGTGACGCAGGTTTTTGGCAATATTAGTGGTGCAGGTGGGTTTGATAGCTCATATCCTGCACCAGATGCCTCGGTTGCCCAAGTGATGTTTGCTAATGGCGTCTATGGCCTATGGAGTACAGGTCTTACAGCACCAGAAATTATAGATGGTTCGGAGATTTATAAACACACTCATGTGGCNGGGTATGCTGAGCGGGGTCATGTTATTTTTGAGGAATTTGGTCGCTGGTCAATTTCTTCACCTGATGNTTCTCAGGGTGGGAAGATCTCTTTTGAAGATCGGAATCGGTATAATGATGTGGCCCAAGCCAATCTGACCAACGCTATGTTTCAATGGATTGAAAACGATGCCAAACCTGTTGAAACTAATCTCAAANTTGCACTCCATCAATGGAACGTGGTTTTGGGATTGTACGCTAGCGCTATCTGTCGGCAGCCAATTGATATCCCTTTTGAGCCCCCTGATGATTTGTTGCTACAATTACAAACTGTATTGGAGGAACAAAAACTATCGGGTTGAGCTCAGAAGCAAAANCCCGAATNAGAGACTATAGATTGAGTCTAAATTCAAACATGTTTGTTTAATCAGAAAAGGTCGAATTAGGATGGCATAATGAAGGNAAAAGTGATTCTCGATCCGCATGGACGTCAGTTGGAGAAAATATTTCTGCCAGAAGATTTGGAACGACTCCGTTCTTTGGCTGACTTGATATGGGTGAAAAACAAACCGATGCCTATGGAAGAAGTAGATACGGTTAAAGACCAGGTGGTTGCTATTATCACTGGGAATTGGCATTATGGTGAGGTTTCGAAGTTTCCTCAATTGCGAGCTATTTTAGAAGTGAGTGGGGGGTTTCCATCTCCCAGATATTTAGACTATGCGACCTGTTTTTCGCGATGTATTAATGTGCTTAGTTGTTCACCTGCCTTTGGACCTGCTGTCGCTGAGATGGGATTAGGAATGGCAATCGCTGCTGCACGTCAGATCGTTTGGAACGATTCGGCTTTCCGTCAGGGAAAAGCTAACTGGAGTCACTTGGAATTTGGTGAGACATTTTTGTTATACGATAAACCGGTTGGTTTCATTGGTTTTGGAGGTTTGGCTCGTTCCTTGAAGCCTTTACTGGAACCGTTTCGTTGTCCAATACAGGTATATGATCCGTGGTTAACAGATGCTTACCTGCGGACTCAGGGNGTCACACCAGTTGATCTAGATTTATTGTTNGCTACCTCGCGTATCATTTTCGTTTTAGCNGTACCNGCGATTTCCAACCGNGCCCTCTTGAATCGAGAACTCTTGAATCGTATCTCAGCTGAGTCTATATTTGTTTTGCTTAGCAGATCGCATGTTGTTGATTTCGATGTTTTGACTGAGATGCTGGTTGAAGGGTGTTTCAAAGCTGCTATCGATGTGTATCCGGAAGAACCGTTGCCGCTTGATCANCCTATCCGTAAACTGCCAAATGTGATTCTTTCATCTCATCGTGCGGGTGCCATAGGAGAAGCACTACATAATATTGGCCGCATCGTTACTAATGATCTAGAAGCAATTCTTCAGGGACTGGTTCCACAAGAGATGCAGGTTGCCCAACCAGAATATATCCAACTTCGTGGATAGGTATCAGCTTGAAAATGGAAAAGCCAACAATTAAGTTGCCAAAATTTGTGTTCAGTAATCTCCTGTCAATTGCATGGGGAAAACTACTATGTTGAAGGGATTCAACAACGTCATGGCATCGATGCAAGATCGATTTGAAGATTTGAAACGAAAGGTTCCAACACGTCACAAAATCATTGGAATCCGGACGTGGCACATTAATCTCAACCCGGCGACTATGGAATCGATGGCTTTTTCCACGCTTGATGATCAATCTGATTTTGTCGCTTCTTCGGTTCCCAGTAACCATGTTGATTGGCGTGGTCCTTTTGCCACTCAAGCAGGAGCACTGATGGTTGAAATTACTACCGACAAAGGGTTAAAAGGTTATGGTTTGGGTGGAGGGGGTTTGGCTGCTTCGTTGATCATCGACCGTCATATTCGGTATTTTGTCTTGGATCGGGATCCGCTCGATGTAGACTCAATTTGGGATGACCTGTATCATGTCACCTCCATCTATGGGCGGCGGGGACTGGTAATTTATGCTTTAAGTGGTATTGATCTGGCTTTATGGGATCTCTGTGGGAAAATTCTGGATATGCCAGTTTGTCGTTTAATTACTGATCAACCTAAGTTAGTCGTTCCTGCTTATGCAACGGGTACAGACGCCAAATCCTACGCGGATCAGGGGTTTGCAGCCTGTAAGATTCCTTTGCGAAATGGTCCTTCCCAAGGAGATCTCGGCTTTTCTGAAAATCTGGAGATTGTACATTGTGCTCGTCAAGCAATACCGAAAAATGTGGAACTGATGGTAGATATTTACTTGCGATGGGATGTTGATTACACGCTTAGGTTTGCTGAGGTAACATCTGATTTGGGTCTCAAATGGATTGAGGAACCTATTGCCTTGGATAATTATGAAGGGATGGCCGAGCTCGTTCAACAGGTTGAAGACACTTGGATTGTTTCAGGTGAACATGAGTTCACCCGTTATGGATTCCGTGAACTTCTGCGTTGGCAAGCAGCCGATATGATACAACCAGATATTAGCTGGGCGGGTGGATTCGGTGAATGTCTCAGGATTGCCTTCGAAGCGGCTGAAATAGGAATTCCAACTTGGCCACACCAAGCGGGTACTCCGTGGGGATTACACTTGATTGCCTGTTTGCCAATGTTTTGTATGGCAGAAACTTTTGGCTTGTCACAGCAGACAGTTGAAAATGAGTTGTTTCGATTGCTACGGCCAACTCCAGATAACGGCTGTTTTTCCTTAACGGATNCTCCTGGGTTCGGTTTGGAGATTANTGATAAACTTTTAGATGCCTACACGGTTGACCGTCTCTNATATTCAATAATGTNACGACAAACGTCCACTGTTTAGAGGTTATCTGAACTTCNGTGTTATCTNGATTTNTAATTAAGGTATTAAGATCCATTTTCAGATTGTGGCCAAGATAAAGCGATCAATACCAGAAAGGTCTGGAATGATATTGTAGTTCATGTAGGCAGGGTTTGAATTGATCAAATCTTGAACTTGCCGACTTTGGTTATGGCCAATTTCAAGCATTAGTTTTCCTTTTGGCTTCAGGAATTTTGGTGTATCAGCAATCAATCTTTGGATGATATCCAAACCACTACATCCAGCAAACAAAGCCACTTCGGGTTCGTTGTCCCTAACATCGGTTGTGAGTTCGTTAGCATCTTTGGTTCTTATGTAGGGTGGATTTGAAATGATCCAATCGTATTTGGGAATATCCAGTTTTGTAACTGGTTCGAAAAGATCTCCGGTTGCAAAAGTTATCCGCTCCTCGCATTGGTGCTGTTTTGTATTATGTTGGGCAACATCAATCGCTGCTTTGGATATATCTGTAGCGATGATTTTCCATGTTGGTTGGTTCACTGCCAAACTAACAGCGATGGCCCCACTGCCTGTGCCAATTTCAAGGATATGGCATGGCGTTTTTTGCAAATTTAAGACAGTTTCAACCAGTATTTCGGTTTCCGGCCGAGGGATCAGCACTCGTTCATCAACATAGAAACTTAGTGACATAAATTCACGGGAATTTGTTATGTAGCTGATTGGAACCCGACTTGATCGCATTTTGATGAGTGTACGGAAGGTCGAAAGATTAGGATGGAATACTGGCATATCGAAATCGAGGTATAACTGTAGTCGGTCTGTCTTTAGAGCGTGACTGAGCAAAAGTTCTGCGTCCAAGCGGGCACTTGGAATGCCAGAACTTTTAAAAAACTTGGTAGTCCACTCGACAAGCTCAATGACAGTCCAAGTTTTCACGCTTCCAGATTCTTCAGTTTTTCTGCACCCTCAGCCGAGATAAGTGAGGATATGAAGGGCTCAATTTCGCCATCAAGTGTGCTTTCAAGCTGGTAGATACTCAGACCTATTCGGTGGTCTGTTACACGTCCTTGAGGGAAGTTGTAAGTGCGGATTTTCTCACTTCGGTCGCCACTACCAACCATTGTTCTTCTTGTTTCTGCTCTTTCAGCATCTTGCTCAGATTTTGTTATCTCTAACAATCTAGATCGCAAGATCTTCATTGCTTTAGCCTTGTTTTTATGTTGGGATTTTTCGTCCTGACAGGATACAACTAAGTTAGTCGGTAAATGAGTAATTCGAATGGCCGAGTCAGTGGTGTTAACGCTCTGCCCTCCAGGTCCGGAAGATCTGAATGTATCGATTCTCAAGTCGTTCTGGTCTATTTGGATATCTACTTCCTCCGCTTCAGGCAGAACAGCCACAGTTACAGCCGAAGTATGGATTCGGCCGCTCGTTTCGGTGGAGGGTACTCGTTGAACCCGATGCGTCCCGCCTTCAAACTTGAGTTTACTGTATGCGTCCTCCCCTTCAATCAGGAAAACGACCTCTTTGAATCCCTTCAGACCGGTTGCACTTTGACTCAACAACTCAACTTTCCAGCTGGATTTCTCAGCATGTCGAGAATACATCCTAAAAAGTTCCGCAGCAAATAGGCCTGCTTCATCTCCTCCTGTACCTGCACGGATTTCTACAATAACATTTCTGTGATCATTTGGATCTTTAGGGATCAGTAGGATTTTAATTTCTTCTTCCATCTTTTCTCGTTTTATGACGAGAGTCTCCAGTTCTTGTTTTGCCAAGTCTAGAAACTCATCATCATCATCTTCAGCAATAATCAACTCAGTTTCTTCAATGTCCCCGAGGAGCTTTTTGTAATCAGTGTAGACTGACACGATAGGGGCAGTATCCGCATGCATCTTGGAAAGCTGATGAAGACGCTTCGGATCCGCTATTTGATCCGGGTCTACCAAGTTCTTTTCAATTTCTAGAAACTTGGCTTCAATTTCTTCCAATTTATTTTTAAGCATTAATTATCCAGTAAATATTCTGAGTTGATTTAAAAAGACTATTGTAGCTTGAATTACAACGGTAGAAGAATAATCCATGCCAGAATTCTTGGCTATATTCAGGTTTTGAAGAATGTGAGGTTTCAAATTGCTTGGAATTTTAGTTCGTATCTTCCTCAGCATCAGTGACTTCTTCAGCCTCAACATCAATCACAGTTTCATCTGTATCTGCGTCTACATCTGGGCCTGAGTCTGCACCGGGGCCTTCACCACCAGCTTCCTGTGCTTGTGCATCAGCTGCTGCTTTTGCATACATCGCTTCTGCAAGTTTGTGGGAAGCGGTAGTCAGAGCCTCAGTATCTGCTTTTATGGCTTCGATGTTTTCGCTTTTCAGCGTTTCTTTCAATTTGTCAATCGCGCTCTGTATTGCTTCTCGATCTTCTGCTGATACACTATCTCCATATTCCTCAAGGGATTTCTCGGTTGAGTAGACCAAGGAATCAGCATTATTACGGGTTTCGACAGATTCTTTCTTAGTTTTGTCTTCTTCTGCATTAGACTCAGCGTCTTTAACCATTTCGTCAATTTCTGTGTCAGATAATCCACTGGAAGACTCAATTCGGATCTTGTGTTCCTTGCCAGTTCCTAGGTCTTTGGCAGAAACATGAACGATACCGTTTGCATCAATATCAAACGTGACCTCAATTTGCGGTAACCCTCTTGGGGCCGGCGGAATCCCCAGTAAGTCAAACCGGCCGAGTGTACGGTTGTAGACGGACATTTCGCGTTCGCCCTGCAAGACGTGTATAGTTACAGACTCTTGATTATCTGCAGCAGTTGAAAAGGTTTGGCTTTTCTTAGTTGGGATTGTAGTGTTTCGCTCAATTAAGCGGCTGAAGACTCCACCGAGGGTTTCGATGCCCAATGAGAGTGGGGTAACGTCGAGAAGCAGTATGTCTTTTACACCTTCATCTCCAGACAAAACACCACCTTGAATTGCTGCACCTATTGCAACGACTTCATCTGGATTTACTCCTTTATGACATTCTTTTCCGAAGAATTCCTCGACTTGCTCTTGTACTTTTGGCATTCTAGTTTGCCCGCCAACTAAAACGATTTGGTCAATCTCAGATGCGTTAAGTTCGGCATCTGCTAGGGCTTGTTGGCATGGAGTAATTGTTCGCTGAACTAAGTCCGCTACCAATTGTTCAAGCTTCGCTCGACTCAGGGAAACATTTAGGTGTTTGGGACCNCTTGCGTCAGCTGAGATGAAAGGCAGGTTAATNTCNGTTTGGAGTGTNGCTGACAATTCNCATTTCGCCTTTTCTGCTTCATCCCTAAGACGTTGGAGAGCCATTGGATCATCGCGAAGGTCAATTCCATTCTCATTTTTGAATTCTTCTGCNAGCCAGTCGACAATTTCTTGGTCGAAGTCATCNCCACCCAGNTTGGTATCGCCGTTTGTACTTTTGACTTCAAAAACNCCCTCACCAATTTCAAGAATTGAGATATCGAAGGTCCCACCACCGAGATCATAAACAGCGATTTTTTCCTCAGCTTTGTTTTCCAGTCCATAAGCCAAAGCAGCTGCAGTTGGTTCATTGATAATTCGCAAAACTTCAAGGCCTGCAATTTTACCTGCATCTGTAGTTGCTTGACGTTGTGAGTCATTGAAATATGCTGGGACTGTAATTACAGCCTGTGTTACTTCTTCACCAAGGTAGTCTTCGGCTGTTTCCTTCAGTTTTCGTAGCACCATAGCCGAAATCTCAGGAGGAGAGAGCTCCTGATCCCCCATTTTGATTTGTACACCTTCATTACTTCCCTGTGTTACTTTGTATGGAGCTTTACTTATGTCTTCCGNTACTTCGTTGTAGCGTCTGCCTATAAAACGCTTGGTAGAAAAAACAGTATTTTCTGGATTGGTTACAGCTTGGCGCTTAGCTGGTTGGCCAACTAGACGTTCCCCTTCTTTAGACATAGCAACAACNGAAGGCGTTGTTCTNGCACCTTCAGCGTTNNGTATTACGTTNGGATCTCCGCCTTCAAGAATAGCTAGGCAGGAGTTTGTTGTACCAAGATCNATNCCAATTACTTTACTCATCTGTTGTGTNCTCCTTGTCTTCGGATACTTCTTCTTTCGTATCTTCTTCGTCTATTTCTGGATTAGATTGTCCTTGTGAGACTGAAACCATTGATGCACGCAGCACGCGGTCACGCAACTTATACCCAACCTGGAATTCCTCAACAATTGCATTNGCAGGAAGATCCGATTCGACTTGTGCTATCGCCTCATGCAAATTAGGGTCGAAATTTTCACCAACAGCATCAATGGTTGAAACATTACTTCTTTCAAGAACATTATGAATCTGTTTTTGAATCAACTGGATTCCTTCATGAAGAGAGTCAAAGTCTGTTGACTCCTTTGCTGATTCAGTAGCACGGTTCATACTATCTATTACTGGTATGAGATCCTTTATAACACTTTCAACTGCATACTTTTGGAATTCTTCCTTATCACGAATAGCACGCTTCTTTGCATTTTCATATTCAGCAACTGTGCGGAGCATTTGATCAAGTTTCACTTCGTATTCTGATTTTAGTTGGTTAATTTCGTTTTCTATAGAGGGAGGGGCTTCGCTCTCCTCCTCTGATTCCGCTGCCTNATCACTTACAACTGTGTCTTCATCTACAACTGTGCCTTCATCACTTTCAACAATGTCTGTTTCGTCTTCCTCGGCAACATCTGGTTGGTTTTCCATGCTTGGTTGCTGTTCTTCTAGCATATTAACCTCTGAAACTCTGTGGTTGGATTCCTAATATATTAAAGGCAAATGATTAAAGTGGGTTTTCTTTTAAATATTCCATCCGAGCTTATAGAAGAAGCAACGATGGCTAATTCGTGCCGTGAACTTGCCTTATTGCTTGCTTTTTACAGTACTAATCAAACCTTCAATTCTATCAGTGGTTGAAAGGCTTAAAATACCATTATAAACGAAAAAATGTCAAGTAAAAATGGACAGTGATTTTGAAAGTAAACCTTTATATAGAATACAAAAGCCTCGCTCTGAAATTCAGGGGGATTTTGCCTGTTGAAAACTATCGAATTGTAACTGAGTTCACNAATTTATATTTATTATTTAACCCGTTANCTTGGCAATTTAAATGCCAAAACATAAAAATGGNGTTTGTGTGGNGAAGGTAGTTGGGTTATTAGAAAAGTGTGTCATTTTGGAAGNGACATGNTGCATGTCATTGTGTCAAAATGGCATGTTACCCTAANATGTTAATGATTAAGATTTTGGTTAANNGGGTGCTCTTATTAACACTATAAGGCAAACTTGACGTTATTTTATTTGAAATTTAGGCGTAAAAAATTTGACAAGCTCANATGACTCNTATACACTCTACCAAATTTNTGTATGCTTTTTACTGGAGAATAGCTAGAATGTATTCGCAGCCCATCCCAGATAAATATTATAAACTGATCGAGCAAGAAGTCGACGAACGAATATATAAAGCAAAGGAAGAATTAGGAAATCGACTTGTTATACTAGGGCACCATTACCAACGTGATGAAGTAATTCGCTTTGCTGACTATCGTGGTGATTCACTGAAATTATCCCAGCTTGCATCAAGCCGTCCCGAAGTAGACTATATCGTTTTTTGCGGTGTGCACTTTATGGCAGAAAGCGCTGATATTCTTAGTGGAGATCACCAGAAAGTGAACTTGCCGGATTTAAATGCTGGTTGTCATATGGCCGATATGGCAGATTTGGATCTGGTTGAAGAATGCTGGGAACAGTTAAATGATGTTGTTGGCGACGAAATTATGCCGATTACTTATATTAATTGTACTGCTGATTTGAAAGCTTTTGTTGGCCAACATGATGGTGCTGTATGTACGTCCTCAAACGCTGGCGCTGTCCTGGAGTGGGGNACAACACAAAAGGATCGACTTCTCTTTTTTCCTGATCAACATCTGGGGCGAAACACTGGCGTCAAATATGGTATTGATCTAGACGAAATGATTCTCTGGGATCCGTATGAAGACTTGGGGGGCAACACAGAAGAAGAAATTGAGAAATCGAAGCTTATCCTTTGGAAAGGTTGTTGCCCAGTACATCAGCTGTTTACAACTAAACAGATTAAAAGACTTCGTGAGCAAATTCCGGACATTCAGATTCTTGTGCATCCAGAATGCCGTTATGAAGTTGTTCAGGAATCCGATTTGAATGGGTCAACTGCTTTCATCATAAAAACGATTGAGGAAGCTCCCGCCGGATCATCTTGGGGAATTGGTACGGAGATGCATTTGGTTACTCGGCTTGCTCAGGAACATCAGGATAAATTTATTACTTCAATTGATCCGAATATGTGTCTTTGTACAACTATGAATCGGATTGATGCCCCGCATTTATTATGGTCTCTCGAGAATTTGCTTGAAGATGAGGTTGTGAATCAGATTAGTGTCCCTCAGGATATCAGCTACTGGGCAAAAGCATCACTCGATCGGATGTTGGATATTACATAACTCTAGTTTCTTCTTGAAAAGAGTTTGTGTTAATCTCAGTAGGCTAAGTTCTGTTTTNATCGNAGCTGACGCTTGTAGCTTTAAAAATTAGGTTTTTTATGTTCGTTATCGTTTCTTCCAAACCTAACTTTCCTCAAGCTCTTGGGTAATAAATTGCTATTGATAAATGAAAGAGAAATTAGAGAATCGCAACAAAAGTGTTACTATACTGAATTCGGTACGCAATCTAAGGAGGTGNTTGCTTACTATATTCTGGNTCCCTGCCNTGCTGGACGACCCATTCGTCAAATACAGACTTGAGCTTCTCTTTTTCGAATTCACCGAAGGTCAAGTGTTGAATNCTTGNTATTGGTATTGCCATTTCTCCGTAGAANGGTGAANGGCCCAANAGCTTACCATNATTAGATTCAAGAGCTTCAAAAACTAGGGTTGAGCCATCTGTNAAGGTAGCCCGGACATTGTCGTTAGTGNTGTGACTGTCTCTNGGTTTGTCCAGATCTTCTTCCGGCATGCTAACATTGACCACCATTGCTACGCGGTTGACAGGGATGTTCATCTTTCGTAGNTTGGATTCAAACTGTATCCTCTGCCCGCTGATGTCTAACAAACTTCCCCGCATTAAATCTCCAGTTTTCGCTACTAGTACATGACTTGGTGGATTGTCACGGTTGAAACGTGGAATGGTCAACGCGCGATCCAGTTTTACGTCGTCGATAGTGAAAGATTCTTTGTCCCTAGCTCCAAACATTCCGTTTGCGAACTCTACCCCTTTTACATGTCCTGAATCAATTTTGCCGATGAGGATGAATGGTGATTTAAAAGTCAAGGTTTCCTTGTTGTACGACTCGATTTTGCAAGGGATGATTTCCTGATTCTTTAGATGCAGTAGGTCCGGAAATGTCTTGATGTCGAAAGTTGGCTCAGCTAAATCCCTGTTACGCTCTACTCGAGCCTCTGCCGCATCGGACAGCCGCACAGGCTTCATGGCGCCCTCGAACTTCCAGCTAAGGGGTGAATTGGAAGCAGCGAATGAAAGTCGCCCGTGCAGAAGACCTGAGACGCAAAAAAGTTGGTCATTGTCTTGGCTTTGCTCGTTTTTCCTTTTTTCGGGGTTCAAGGGGAAGAGCTGAAGTGTCGATGCTCCGGGAAGTGCGCAAGATACTGGCTTTTCTGCAAATGCCGTTTGCAATATCACTTGATCCGAATTCAGCTGTTGGATTTGACCACGCACAACCCCCCCATCGGCATAGAATAGCTCGGCTATGTCAGTGACCTTGGCTAATTTGATGTTGGGGCGAACAATGCGGTCGACCTGATCCAGATTGATATCATGTCGAGTTTGATCTTCATTCAAAACGTATGCGTTTCCTTCTTCAACGAACAAGCGACCATAAACAACTTGTCCATCGATCATGTGAACCCGTGGCTTGGAGAGGTTGATCTGCTGTTTAGTGCCGACTGGCTGGCGATAAACGCTTAAGTTCCACACCGTCAGATCCTGACCACGGTTATGGATATATAGACCGGAATTATCTTCGACTAGTCTAACACCGTTCAATTTGACGAGTGAACGGCCTGTAAAGTCGAATACTTCCATCATGCCTGTTATATCATCCAAAGCGAGTCGTAAACGAACATTTTTTTGCCCCTTCTCGATTGTCAATACGGGTTCGAAGAGTGTGTCTTGAACAATTACCAGTTCATTTCCCCAGGTTTCCAGCCGCAATGCTTGTTCCAGGTTATTGCCGAGAGCCAGAACAAAACGTGGGCTTTCGGTAGATGTAAGCTCTAGATTAATCTCAAAACGCTTCGGCCATTTAAGTGCACGGAAGATTTTAGCCTTGGTGCGATTGGTTTTTGGGTGACCTCCGGGACCTTGGTACCAATCGTTTTCTGCCTTGGTACTGAAAAGGGGGGTTCTTACCAGGTTTGGTCCTGTCCACCACGCACGTAGTAATTCAGTACCTACAGCTTCAAAATATTCCACACGTAAGGTATGGTAACCCGCAGCGAGTTTGATCTTGGCTTCTTCGGGTACTCCTGCTCTGGCTTTAACCACTGGTTGGCCATCAATAAGTAGGCGCGATCCATCATCTGACGCTAGTTCGAATGTATACTCACCGGTTTCGCCCATCTCAAGNCNCCCCTCAAACACCATACCGAAGNTGTCTTCCATTTCGGCAAGTTTGAGATCCAGCCATCCGGTTTCGAAACTNCCNTNGNCNTGTGGGGTGAGTTTCGAAAAATCAGGGAATCTTTGAAACTCAGCCTCCCNTCTCTTCTTGCCCATTTTGTAGACTTTGTAGGTCATGTCTTTGATTCCNCCTTCCTGTGGCAAATTCCAATTGGGCAGGCTTGAACCATTGAAGACAAGGTTAGGGTTTTGCTGTTGGTTAAGTGTATAAATTGCGTTACGGCTCACCCGAACTTGGCCATGACGTTCGCTGGAAAAAAGGAATGTGTTGTTGTCCGCACCGATCAGGTCAGCTATCCAGACATCGCCCGATACCATACTAACCCGAAAAGTTTCGGTTGGTGGAGTGGNTCGTTTGGNGAACAGAATGGAATCTAGTGCTCCTACATCGATTACTAGGTTATCCGAAAAGTACGGCGATGNCCAGCGGACCTGTCCGGCTTTGCTTTCCAACAGCTTGCCAGGAAGAACGTCGCCGTTTTTCCAGCGTAAACGTGTCACTGGTTCCTGAGCCTGCAATGTTACTAGCTGCAAGGCTACCAACACTGCGACTGTGATAATTACCTTTAAATACCAGCGCATTATTTTCCTCAANNTTATCTTTCGTAAACGGGCAATAGGCGATAGTTCAGTGCCAAAGACAGAACGGACATTCCTGTCCCATAAGCTNGNCCATGAGAGCTACTGAAACTACCGTCTTCTTCTTGCATTCTTTGAAGGTGTTCAATGGTTCGCCGATTCCAGGCTTTCCAGGCTTCGAAGTCACTTTGAAACAATGCTTGAGCCATGTAATAGCGATTGTAGAATGGGTGTGAATCGGTATCCTGATCGATTCGTTTTTTGATGAACTCCAAGGCGGTTTTGTATTCCAACAAGTCTTTCCTTTTTCCGATTGCGTAAACCAGTGTTCCTATTGCCGTCCGAGTTATACCGTCACCGTGACTGCTGGCGGGTTGATAAGAGATGTTTCCGTCTCGCATCGTGTTGGTGCGGAAAAAACTTAGGGCTTTGTCAATGGCTTCATTGGGTATCTCGATACCGGCATTCCGTGCACCCAGTAAACCCATCAATACGGTTCCAGATACTGTTGTATCAGCGTCTTGCGAGTCTGGAGAGTACCGCCAGGCGCCCCACGGGTTCTTCTTTTGCGCTGTCAAGGCACAACGTACTGCCAGTTCCAAGGTTCGGCTGATGGTACGTTGCCAATCGGCGGGAACCTCAATTCCTTGCCAGAGCAGTTGTTCGTCCACTGCTCCATACGCTTCAGACAGGGCTAACATGGCAAAACCGTGATGGTACATCGAACCATGACCGGGGCCACTGAGGTGTCCGGTTTTCGGGTCTTGGTTGACGATAATGTTGCGTAGCNNTTTACGAATATGAGTGGCATAAGGTCCGAAGTCGGGATCTTCTCCACTGGCCATGAATGCCATGATACAAATTCCGATTACTCCTAGGCCGTTTTGTTCATCAGGCCAACTTCCGTCTNCATTTTGTGTGCTGGCGAGGTAGTTCAGNCTTCGGTTGTTAATCACGCGAACTATCGGAGGNACTCCCCGACCGTAGCGGATAACAGCGTCTTGTCCAAACACCTTCTCGATTGGAAATGTGGCCAGCAATATGAAACAAGCCAATCCAAGACCAAATGTGTTCTTATTTAGTGGAATCATTAGCAAACCTCCAACGTCTGTGNTTTTCAACGTCGCCTATTAACATCGTCGTTGTCAGCCTATTCCTGAAACTCTGGTTCATGCAGTAATGGTTGAATAGCTTCTATAACGGGGTTGAAGCGGTTCCATTGCCATGGGCTTAGAGCTTCANTATTTAGTTGTTCAGAAAGTTGGATAAGTGTGTGTACAGGGGTTAGGGCTAGTCCAGTTGCTATCGGAGTAGGTTGCCACATGTTAACCATATCAGTGATTACCTCAAAGTGCTTTCTTTGATTTTCACTAAGTAATAGATGTGTATCCAGACTTGCCACCACTAAATCACGTGAAACTTTTTGTCGGAAGGCTAGTCTTTCCACTTGGTATGCGTTGTATTGGTCGAATGCGTCTTCGGTAAGTACATCTTCGATCGTTTTTTGATAAAGCGGATGATTTGTGATGTCGTCATCAAAGTTTAGATCTTTCCATTCGTCTCGTGCTTCGAGCAACTGTTCTACGACGCCTTTGGAGACTAACGCCAAACGTCGTGATGCTCGTTCATTGAGCGGTCCTAACTGTTCGGTATGGGCGNCTAATTGGGCTTCGGCGATCAGCTTGGCGGTGTTCTGTGATGCGTTTTCGCTCTCTTCCATAATGGCTGGGTCTCGTTGATTTCGCTCTTCTGCCCNAAGTCGTCGTCTTAGNCCTTCAAGTCTTTCGTCAGCCTGTTCCTTGGTAATTCTGCCTGCCTTGACTGCCTCCTTGACCCTGACTTCAGCTTTACGGAATTGGATTTGGTGTTCGTCTTCGTTTAGGTCATCGTCTTTTTCTGCCCCAAGTCGTCGTCTTAGANCTTCAAGTCTTTCATCAGCNTGNTTCTTGGTAANTCTGCCTGCCTTGACTGCCTCTGCGATTTCAACTTCGGCTTTGTGGAATCTGGCTTTGAGATCATTCCCATCTTTTGCCTCCCATTTGGTTTCGCCGTATTTCGGTGGGGTGACTAAACGTTGCCAGATTTCGGATTGTTTTTGGGAGAATATTTCATCTATTTGGCCTGTGTGATTTTGGTNAACCAGATTTATTGCTTCTTTTGAGGTCATGGTCAGTGTATCCATCGATGGCCACCCATCACTTGTTTTGATAACCAGCATTTGCTCAATTTTCTTGCGTTGATTAGATGTCAAGCTGAGTTGCTGGTCGATCAAAGCAGTCAATTGACGATTGACTACACGCTGGCCTCTTTGTCCNCGCGCTTTGGTGAAATCAAGGTAATCTTGGAATTGCTTTCCGTTGAGGTGTTTGGCTAATGCTGCCCTGCAGTTGGGTTGCGAGAATAACATTTCCAGCATCTGCATGCCGCCATCTCTCGCTATCCCTGCAATGCGTATTATATCTCTTTCTTGATTTAGTTGGTTCTCGACTGATTCGCGAACCGTTTGCCGAAGTTTCTTAATGGTTGTCTCTTCCAATTCGTAACGCTGGCCGATACTTTCTCCGACTTGTTGTAGCAGGGAATCGAGTCTTTCCATGATAAAAGTTTTCAACCTCTCTTGCCCTGCCCTTCCTCTCCTTTCTCTCCTTTCTTTCAGCTCTGCCTTCCGTTGTCGTTCGTCAGGATTTCGATCCGGATCTTGGGACATTACAACGTTGGTGAGTATCAATGTCGTCGCGATACATAGCCATAGAAGATTGCCTTTACGCATGTCTTGTCTCCTTNAGTTTGAATTTGAATGAGTTGGTTTTGTTTTGTTTCCTTAGAACTNNAACAAATTGAGCGAGTTCTGATGTTCTGAATTTGTTGAAGTTGACTTGGTCAACTACCATCTTCGTTTTTTATGTTGGTTAACAAGTGCTGCAATTTTGATCATTGATGTCACGAACTATCAGAGGTACCTGTTAGTTGTAATGTTCGTAATATCAGATTGGTCAGGCTGAACAAAAGCGTATTTTGTTCAGAAAGTTCATAAGAAACTTCTAGCNCCTTACCCTATTTCTTTTTGTCTTGGCCAAGCCACCCTTCTTTGTCTTTGTCGAACCATTTAAACTCGTCCAATCGTGCCTGTTGCCACGAGTTCAGAACTTCACTATTATCTAGCTGTTCAAAAAGTTTGGTAAAGATGTTNNNTGAAGTTGNTAACTGTGCTACGGTGTCCTCAAAATGTTGCCGCTGGTTCNNNTCAAGCAACAAGTGGGTATCCAAGCTAGCGACTACCAAATCAGAGGTTGCCTGCAAGCGAAAAGCCTGTCTCTCTGCTTGAAGTGCTTTGTATCGGGCAAACGCTTCATCTGAAAGAAGGTCTTTGATCGTCTGTTGGTATAGTGGGTGGTTGGTAATCTCGGTGTTGGATTTGTGCTTGTACTCGTTTTCCGTCACCCACTCTTTCTCTTCCTGCCATAATTCTTTTTTCAAGGCTTCAAGTTTGGCCCCAACCTCCCTCCTGTTAATTTTTCCTGCCTTGACTGCCTTTATGATTTCAGCTTCAGCTTTTTTGTGCCGTTCATCTGGATCTTCGGGCTGAGCTTCGAGATGCTGTTCCACAACTCCTTTAGTAACCAGTG
>PBXZ01000199.1:0-9510 GCA_002729415.1 Candidatus Poribacteria bacterium
CAGACCAGCGTGGACGGGCTGTGCAACTTTGGTTCTCGCTGAAAAGGGTGTAGTGCTACGCTGTTTTTGAAGCTGATCTTTTACGCGGGAAAATTATCCAACGTAATGTACGTACCGCCGTGGGCCTATCGTGACTCGTGGGGTAAGACAGTTCCCATTGGATTGTTCTGCCTAGTTGGGATTAGGTGGGTACTGACCAATCCCAACTAGGCTATTAAACACCCACTGAGACCGGCCTGATTACCCCGTAAGGGAGTTGAACCCGTGAAGACTGCTAAGCCCTCTTGTACTTAAGTTTTAACTTAAATACATGTACTAAAGTCTGGGCTTATGTACAACACGATCTAGCTATAGCTGGGTTCTTACTGCGACTTAAGTCTATATGTATTAAACATTCTATCTTAAATACAACTAGCACCATACGCAACCTTAATTACCAATTGCTCTTTTCATATTCCTTGACCGCTTCTAGTGCTTCAGGGGTACCTATTTTCCCTAATGCCATTGCCGCAGAATAACTAACCGCTGGCTCCTGTAGTGCTTGGATCAGTGCAAGCACCGCATCCTTTGCTCCTAGTCCTATCTTCCCTAATATATATGCCGCATAAGAACGCACATTAAAATCATCTAATTGACTTCATCATTTTTACCCCCTTACAATCATCAGATCTTTTTCACTTTTGAAGTTGTTCTTAACCAGACTGTTCTGTTTACTGTATTTGGAAGTTCGTGACAGTGTTCAAAACATCAATGGAAGCTATCAGCAGGGTCATTGATCAAGAAGTATTTGGACCAGCTGTTGAACAAGTTTAGGTTTCCGGATAGTAACATAATGTAGTATATCCTTAATACAACTAGCCACCATAAACTAACAGTAGTAAAGCGGTCAAGACCGTGCATAGCACGGATAAATGGTAATTTAACTCCCGTACCATTTTCTACCTAGCTGAGATATTTTTAGGAGATACATCTATCCGGATGTTATACACCGGGTTGAGGACAAACCTGCCGGCTCTAATTAGATCGGGGATTTTCAACTCTATCATTTTTCAAATACACCCTCTTGCTTTACTATCTGATGATAACACAGGTAGTTTCGTACCGGAATATCGGGGCCGATGGAATGCGCCCCGATAATGGCGCCACCATCCTTCCCTACTTCGATGATCTCTCTGGCTTGATTGCGAATAGCGTCTGCCGTTCCTCCCGGTAAGACATGCGAATTACACATGCCACCGATGTAGCTAAGCTTACGGCCATATTTCGCCTTCAGCGTCGGAATATACAGCCCTGCACGCGGTTCAACGGGGTTGATACCGTCAATTCCCGCTTCGATGAACATATCCAGTAACGGACCGATATTGCCATCACTGTGCAAAATAACTTTGGCCGCACCTGCCTCCTTGAATGCTGAAACCATCCGACGGTACGCCGGCAAAAAAATTTGCCCAAACGCCTTTGGTGACATCATTGGCTGATGGTTATAGGCGATGTCGTCGTAGATCCACAATCCCGTGTCATAGAGATTACCGCGTCGCAAGGATTCCAATCCAACCTGAATAATATGGTCTGCCACTCGATCGGCTAGTGCTTTTGCGAAAGGCGGGTCATCGGCAATATCCTGCAAAAAATTGACTTCGCCGCGCAGAAAGGTTGTCCGCAGATAAGGACCGCCGGTTTTGCAGAAAACACAATATCTGTCTCGCCCTGATTCGACGTTTTGCAGAAAACCGTGATAACGTGAATCTAGCGTCGGTGGGTCAAACCATAGGCGCTCTAAATCTCTCTTTTCTTGAACCGCAACCTCCAATTCGCGGTAGAAATACGCTCCCCTCACCTTTTGGGTTACTCGTCCCCACCCGTCCCGCTCCGTTACGGTCTTGGTATCTTCGTGCAACAGTTTCCGTCTAGTCGGAAATGGGGTTTCGTCCGCTACGACAATCCGAATATCAATGCCGAAACAGTCCGCAAGATCTGTCTGTCCCGACAGGGAAAGTTCCTGGATGCACTGTTGGCGGAACTCCTCCCAAAACGAATCGAACGTTGGAGTGCGGTCGGGACGCTGATGATTAAGCGCCGCCATAACACGTTGTTTCGAAGTCATAATTCTGTTCTCCTCAAGATCAAATCATCAGCAAAGCATCACGATAATCGCCTTCCGTAACGTTTGCCGTAATGGTTTCACGTTCAAGCTATTTCACCGCTTCCAACCGGTGCTGACCGTCAACCAACCAACTGGATTGACCATCGCTCACCATGTGACATGAAAGGAGTTTTCCCACATTGCCGCGCAGTTCAAATCATCCATTGTTGCCTGCCTGAAACTGCCACTAGGATAGTCGTGGTGTTCCACGACACGGAGTTCATATATCCGCTGACGCATGCCGTACTCACTTTGTCTTCCCGTTAACCTGTTCCATTCGGATTCAAAGTGTTTGGCGATTTCTTCTACTGCAATTACAGTAGGAACATGCCAGTCTCCCTTATGGAGCTCAGAGGCCAAAAGATCAATGGCCTGAGTAGATTTATTGTTTAATGAGGCAATCTGGAGTTTGTATGGTGGTGTCATCAAAGCAATCAGCTCCAGTTTTCTCCTGCTTGCAATAGTAGCAAGGTATGGTTGAGTGCCATAGTGAAATGGGTTCTCCACGAGGCGAAGTGATATCCCAAACATGAGTCCGTGAAGTGCTTCGTTCTCTTCTAGGACAAACTGAGTTGCACTCAGGAATGCTTTGGGATCTTGATATTCAATATATTCCATTAGTCATCAAGAAGCATTTGAACCATGTGTTGAACTTGTTGCTTGCCCAGTTGCTGAACTAGCTTAGGTTTTCTGATAGTAACACGGTAAAGAATCTCCTTCAAATATTGATTACCTGGACAGTGCTTGTAGTTGCTTCTCTGTCAGTCAACACATCACTTTCACACAACTAAACTTACCCCATACCCTTCCTATCAACCACACATAATATATCCTTTGTTAACTTTTTCACCTAAAATCCCAAGGTTTTTTCAAACGAGCTAGATACAACACAATAATACGTATTGACACATTGTCAGGGTTTAAACTGAACTAAAGGTCATGATGTCAAAGCCTTCCACTTAAGCCGACATATTTCTCACTTTCCTATTGTTATCATACAGAATCTGGAAAGGCAAAATTCATTTTCAAGATGATGTCGGCTGATAAGCAAAGGTTAGTTAGTAACAAGGTTTCAGACAACACTGTTGGATATCATAATCAGATTAAACCTGAAATTCAGAGGGAGGGAGCTAAGATTGGCATAAATAATGATCATAGTCCCAAATAGACCACGAAACTCTTTAAAGAGCAAGGAATTATGGTGGAAGAAAAGAACAAATGGGGGTTTCAGGTTTTTAGGATACACGAAACCAGAATAGAATTATGGGCTACACGCCCAACGATATTGTAACAATAATAAATAGAGGTAAAAAAATGAAAAAGAACAATGCTTTTACACTACACTGGATCTTCAACTTGTTGGTGGTTCTTGTTAGCCTGGCTTCTACCGCAACAGGATTCGCCCAGGGAGGGGATTATGCTGTCACCGATGTCAAAAATGGTGGAACTATCACCGGTACAATTTCTTTTACAGGGAAGGTTCCAACGCCTAAACAGTTGGTAATCGACATCGACGCGGAGATCTGTGCAAAAACAACCAAGGTTAATGAAAGTCTACTGGTGGAAGCGGAGACTAAAGGGGTCAAGAATGTAGTTGTCTCCCTGAAGGGCATTAATACCGGAAAGGACTGGAGCCTTCCCGAAAAAGGCTTAGCGCTTTTTTTAAATGCCCCGTCAACGCTCCAGAAGGATCTTGACGGTGGAAAAACGGTGCCAAAGAGCTTACAGCAGATGCTCAAAAAGAACAGGGTTCGCATTGATGCAAAAGCGACCGTCTCGATTGAGAAGGATAGTAGCCAATGGTTGATAACCGATAAAAAGAATCAGCAACAGTATCGAGTCAAGAAAGAGGGGGATCAGCTCAACGTTTATGGTTTGGCGCTTAATCAAAATGGCTGTCAATTTAGACCTCATGTTTTTGTGGTACCGGCAGCTAGACCTTTTTACGTGCTGAACAATGATGGTATCATGCACAACCTTCATACTTATAGTAAAGCGAATCGAGCTATCAATAAGGCACAGCCAAGATTTATGAAGGCGCTTCAGATGAAATCCAAGGACTTCAAAAAGCCAGAAACTATCAGAATAGCATGCGATGTCCACAGTTGGATGAAGGCGTGGATCGTTACTACCGCACATCCTTACTATGCGGTAACAGATGCAAAAGGCAATTTTGCGATTGATAGAATACCTCCAGGGAGCTATACTTTGGAGCTTTGGCATGAACGTCTAGGTGAGCAAAGCCAGTCGGTCAGCATCGCGGCCGGTGGTACCACCCCGGTAGAGGCGACTTATACCGCACCAAAATGATAATCGCAATACGTAGTGTGGTATGTGACATGAATTTCCGAAGGAACACACACAATCTCTTGGAATATCACGAAACTAAAAACATCCAATAAATTCGATAAACATATTTAAATTATGATAAATGGGCATTCTATGAAATTTATTCTAAACTGGACAACTTTGATTGCAGCAATAGTATGTTCTATCTCCGCTCAAAACATCTCCGCTCAAGACACAACAGAAAAACAAAGTTATAATAAATATTGCCTTCCCTGCCATGGATTGGAGGGTAAAGGAGATGGCGAATTATCCTATCTTTTATATCCCAAGCCCCGAGATTTGACTGGTGGACTATTTAAAATTAGAAGTACACCCACAGGTAATCCCCCTACTGATAGTGATTTAATTACTACTATTAGAAAAGGAATGCCTGGAACTGCCATGCCTCCTTTTGATTTTTTAAATCCTGATGAATTGAAAGATATTGTTAGCTCTGTAAAAGATTTAGGGAATATTAACAATAGCAATGTAGCACAAATTCCAATACCTGATGAAATATCGAAAACGGATGAATTATTGAAATTAGGAAAATCAATTTATACTGATTTAGGGTGTAACCAATGTCATGGAGAAAAAGGAAGAGGAGATGGCCCATCATCAAATGTATTGGTGGATTCATGGGGCTACCCCATAATTCCCAGAGACTTCACATCCGGTGTTTATTTAGGAGGAGGCCAAGCCCAGGATCTCTATTTAAGGTTTGTGGGTGGGATGGACGGCACGCCCATGCCAGCTTACGGAAACTTGGCTGAGTTATTTGAGAAACCTAAAAGTGATGAAAGTAAACTTGCTTGGTCGCTGGTACACTATGTAAAAAGTTTAGAAACAGGGATTTCAGCAGAAACAATACAACCTCCGGAAGATGGCAAAATTACTGCTCTAGCTGTAAGCAAGCGTACTAAATCAGAAAAATTATTAGATGCATCATCTAGATTCTGGGAGAAAGCAGATTCTTATTCAATCCCGATATCACGGTTATGGCAAAGTGATAATGTCAATTACCAGATGGTGGATATACAAGCAATCTATAATGCCGATTATGTGGCAGTCAAATTGGAATGGGAAGACCGATCCCAGGATCAGGGGTTATATCGAGTCCAGGATTTTCAAGATGGAGCAGGGATTCAATTTTCATTAGATGGAACCAAAGGATTTCATGGGATGGGATCGAAAGAGCATCCCACGGATATATGGTTTTGGAAAGCAGAATGGCAAATGAGGGTAGATGAAAAAATTGATTCCGATATTGTCTTGGCCTATGCCAATCGGGTCACCGATTCAAATGTGGAGACTTATCCCCAATTAATGAATGATATTGCCAATCTTGCCGGCCGGGACGCTGGAAACATTAATTCTGAGACAGCTAAAGTATCACCAGTAGAAAATGTGATGGCTATCGGTCCTCAAACGGTGACTTCCTTTCCCGAAAATGAACAAAAAGTAATGGGCAAGGGCATTTGGGACGGGCAAAAATGGCAGGTTGTGTTTGTTAGAAAATTAAAATTTGATTCCAAACAAAAAGTGAATTTTATTAAAGGTGAATCCATTCCCATTGCTTTTGCCATTTGGAATGGCAGTGAAAAAGACCGGAATGGGCAAAAGATGGTATCCACCTGGTATGATTTAGAGCTAAAGGATTAGGTATGAATAAAGATCAAAATAAAAACGGTAAAATCAGCCCCGAACAGCAAAACTCAAAAAGTGGAATTAGCCGTCGGGATTTTATACAGTCAGGAGCAACCGGATTGGGCGCTGCGGGTCTTTTATGGTCTATGCCAACCAGCATGTTTTTTCTAAAAGAAATCCCTGATATTGATAATCCACTAACACACTATCCCAACCGGGGGTGGGAAAAAATATACCGTAATCAATATAAGTTCGATGACAGTTTTACATTTATCTGTTCCCCTAACTGTACCCATGAATGTCGGATGCGGGGCTTCAACCGTAATGGCGTTATGATCCGAACAGAACAAAATTATGATTGTCACAAAATTAAAGACCTTTATGGCAACCAGTCTACCCATGCCTGGAATCCCCGGGGTTGTTCAAATGGCTTTACCTTCCATCGCCGCATTTACGGAAGTTACCGATTAAAATATCCCATGGTAAGAAAAGGTTGGAAGCAATGGGCGGATGATGGGTTTCCCTACCTGACGCCGGAAAACCGTGACAAATACAAATTCAATTCCCGTGGGACGGACACTTTGGCAAAAATATCCTGGGATAAAATTGAAAACTACATTGCCAATGGACTCATCAATATTTCTAAAACTTATAGCGGTGATATTGGGAAAAAGCGATTGTTAGAACAGGGTTATCCTGAAGAAATGCTTACTCATTGGGACGGCGCCGGAACTCGAACCATCAAACTACGGGGTGGTATGGGACTTTTAGGTGTTATTGGGAAATATGGCGCTTATCGTTTTAGCAATACTTTGGCATTGGTGGACCACCATGTCCGTGGTGTTAACAGCACGGATGCAAAAGCAGGCCGCAATTGGTCCAACTATACCTGGCATGGCGATCAGGCNCCCGGCTTCCCNTTTGTNCATGGGCTTGCAGGCNTCNGATGTNGATATGAATGAAATGCGNTACAGTAAANTGCTGGTTTCAATTGGGAAAAACNTGGTGGAAAACAAACGGGCNGATAATCATTTCGCAGCAGAAATTATGGAGCGGGGTGGAAAATTGGTGAATATNTCACCAGAATATGGNCCTTCTTCTTCCAAGNCNGATTATTGGCTCACCATTCGGCCCAATACCGATACAGCNNTANTNCTNGGNATATCCAAGATCATTATTGATAATAACTGGCACGATAAAANATTCCTNAAAGAATTTTCNGATTTTCCNCTGCTGATTNGNAANGATACNCTGAANCGNNTGAAACCGGAAGANTTCATTAAGAACTACAAAAATCAACTTTCAGAAAAAGGTCCCAGTTTCANNATCCATGGGATGAAAAAAGAGCAGTATGATAANATTGGTGATTTTACCATTTTTGACANGACNACCAATTCCGTTCAGNCNCTCACCCGTGAAGATATCGGTGAATTCCTGAAAAAGAAGAAAATTNATCCGGCTCTGGATTGGGATGGAACCATAAAAGATAGCGACGGAAATGAAATAGAAATTTGCACTATTTTCTGGGCATATAAGCATATTCACCTTAAAGATTATGATCTCGAATCGGTGGTGGAAATCACCCATTCCAACAAAGACCTGATCCAGCAATTAGCCAAAGATTTGGCGACTATCAAACCGGCGGCGATTCATATTGGAGAAGGACTGAATCACTGGTTTCATGCTGTGGAAACCAACCGTGCCTGTTACCTGCCGGTAATTCTCACTGGGAATATTGGCAAACGGGGCGCCGGGTGTCATACTTGGGCAGGGAATTACAAAGCAGGACTTTTCCAAGGGTCAGAAGAAGTTGGCCCCGGATTTAAAGGTTGGGTGGCAGAAGATCCATTTGCACCCAATTTGAATCCAAAAGCCAAGGCAAAGGAATTAAAGATCAAGGGTTATGCACGGGGAGAAGAGCCATCCTATTGGAATGTAGGGGATTTCCCTTTGTTGGTGGATACGCCCAAATATGGGAAAAAATCATTTACCGGTGAAACACACATGCCCACCCCCACTAAAGCGATCTGGCACAATAATGTGAATCTGCTAAACAATGCCAAATACCATTATGAAATGGTTAAAAACACCAACCCCGGTATTGAAATGATCATTAGCCAGGATATTGAAATGACGGCGACCTGCGAATATGCGGATATTGTGCTACCTGCTAACAGTTGGGCAGAACAACAGAATTATGAATTAACAGGGTCTTGTTCCAATCCATTTTTACAAATATGGAATGGCGGTTTGAAGCCCGTGTTCGATTCAAAAGATGATGTACTCATTTGGGCTAATGTGGCCAAGCAGTTAGGGAAAATCCTGAAAGATAAACGATTTGAAGATTATTGGAAATTTGTTCTGGAAGGAAAAACAGAAATTTATATTGATCGACTATTGGACGGCAGCAATACAACCAAGGGTTATACCACCAAGGATATCATGGATGGAAAATACGGTGAACCGGGATCAGCGCTCATGCTATTCCGAACTTATCCCCGAATTCCTTTCTACGAACAGATTAAAGATAATACACCGTTCTATACACCCACGGGAAGGATACAAGCATACAACGATGAACCGGAAATAATTGAATATGGCGAAAATTTCATAGTCCACCGGGAAGGCCCTGAAGCAACACCTTATCTACCCAATGTGATTGTTTCCAACAATCCGCTCATTCGCCCCGAAGATTATGGGATTCCGTTGGATGCTACATCGGCTGAAGAACGGCAAGTCAGGAATGTGAAAATGCCCTGGAAGAAAGTGAAAAAGACCAAAAACTTTTTGTGGGAAGACGGGTTCTCTTTTTACTGTTTGACACCAAAATCCCGCCATACAACCCATTCAAGTTGGGCGACAACAGATTGGCATTTTATATGGTCCAATCCATTTGGTGACCCATATCGTGAAGACAAGCGTCAGCCAGGCGTGGGAGAACATACTATGTATATGAATTCTGATGCGGCAAAAGATTTAGGCATTGAAGATGGTGATTATGTTTATGTGGATGCGGACCCGCAAAACCGACCCTATCGGAATTTTGATGTAAAGGATTCTTTTTATAAAGTGGCGCGATTGAAGGTACGTTGCCGGTACAATCCTTCCTATCCATACCATGTTATCATGATAAAACATGGTGCATGGATGTCTACGGAAAAATCTGTTTTGGCCCATGAATCGCGTTCGGATGGGCGAGCACAATCTAAAGATACGGGGTATCAGGCAAGCTATCGATACGGATCTCATCAATCCGTGACTTATGGCTGGCAGATGCCCATGCAGCAGTTGGATAGCTTATTTCATAAAGCGAAGGCGAAAATGGGATTTTTGTTCGGTTACGAAGCGGACAACCACGCCATTAACACAGTTCCGAAAGAGACCTTGGTAAA
>PBXZ01000200.1:0-9051 GCA_002729415.1 Candidatus Poribacteria bacterium
CCGCGTTCTGCGTCGCCCACCCCGGCACCAAGCGATAGCGAAAGTCACCCTCGCCGATCACCACCGCTTCCCTGGGAGGCGAGTAGTCCCCGGCGGCCGCGTGTTTCTCATGAGCTGCAAGGCTTGCAACGGCGGCCCAGAGCAAGAGAACGATACGTAAGGATCCCATGGCGCCGCAATGCTTTGCCCCAAGGTCCCACGATGTCGAGTCTTCACCACACCCGCAGCCCCCGCACACCCCACCGGTGGGGTGTGCACTTTTTGCACGCGCTGCTGCATAGGTATATCAGCGCGCAGGAAAATTATTTGGGGGCGGTCGACCAGTGAAGCTGATCAGCGAGAAACCCTGATCGCCCGCACCCTGTTTCCTGCACCCTGATACAGGGATGTGAGGGCGCTAGTTAATTCGATTGCCCGCTCCGCACTCACTTTGCTACGACGGCTATGCGAAAAAATGAAAGATGCTGACTGGCTTATCATCGATACTGAGACAACCGGGCTATTCGATCCAATATACGTGATTGAAGTAGCCGCTCAGCGAATGCACGGATGGGGCTACTAGTGGTAAACCACGGAAATACGTAGATAGTTCAGAATGGACTGTCACTGGGTTCCGTCCGTTCTTGCCGCCGCCTCTGTTGGATTGCCTGTGGAAGGGATTCGCTACGGAGCCGGAGTAGTAACCACGACGTCATCGATGTACCAGCCGGCCTGGGTGGGTTCCGAGATATCGTCGGAATCGAAGCGGAACTCGAGCACGACGTTCTTTCCGAGCGCGGCGGCCGGCAGGGCTTTGCTGAACGGTTCCCAACCGGTGGGATTGTTCCCGTCGATCGTCATTTCAAGGACGGTCAATTCCGCAAGGGCGGCGTCGGCGTCCAGCAACCTGACTTCCCCAAAGTCGAAGCCCTCCTCGATATCCACGTAGTGCGAGAAGTTCAGGGTGGCCCCCGCTGCCGCCGTGAGGTCGATCGGCGGCGAGCGAAGCCAGAGGTCGGAAAGGTTCGCGTAATCCGCGGAGAGGTTGGTCCCGAAACAGTTTGCTCCGCTGTTGGCAGAAGCCGGTCCGACCACCGTGGGGGAGCCGAATTCCCAGTTCGTGAAGGGATTGGATCCGTCATCTCCACCGGTCGTCCAGTCACCCTGGCCGTTCTCGAAGTTGTCCGTGAAGACCGTGACCGGGGGTGCGGGGAACTCCTCGACCACAAAGAGCCGTATTGTTTCCGGCGGCAGCGGAATGGTGAGGGTGTTGGTGGGCGGAGTGGCCCCGATGTTCTGGAAGCGAAGTTCCGGATCGGGAAGACCGTCGTCGAAAATCGGCCAATCGATGGACGTGGTCGACGAAGGGTCGGTCTCGCTGCGAAGGTTGTAGAGCTTTCCGTCCTGGCTGTCCCAGCTGAGGCTGAGGTTGCCAGTTTCCGCGTCGAGGGTGACTTCGTTGAAATCAAAAGGCGGCGCGCCGCCGAGAACCGTCAGCGGGTCAGCTGATCCGTCGGCGAGGGAGCCAATCTGGTCCTCAGTGAGCAATACCGACCACATCGCGAAGTCGTCCATCCAGCCCTCGCCGTCGATTGCAGCTCCGCCGGATGACATGTTCCAAGAGATGAAACGCTGGTGTGCCCAACCGTCGTTGCGGAAGAAGCCGCCAAGGGTGAGGTCACCGTCGTTGTCGATCGTGTCGGCCGGTACCGTAAAGGTGGTGCCGGTGGCGCCGTTCCAATCGACAGCCACGCCGTTGAGATAGATGGCCATGGTGTAATCGTCCGACCCTGCGTTAAAAGTTCCGGTGATCGCCCAGTGCGTCCACTGGGCGCTGTCATCGGCTTGGGAGCCTGGCGGGTACGTGAATCTCGCGCCCAGGGAGGTTTGGCCGAAATTGTCGGTATTGTTCGTCAGGAAGTCGAAGTGGTTTTGGGTGAGATTGAGACCGTAGCCCTCTTCGCCCACCGCGCCGGCCGGCAGGTGGGGCGCCTTCATGAACCACTGAGTGCGTCCGCGGCCGGGGGCCCAGCCGCTTCCCGCGACGTCGCGGAAGGCTACTTTCTCCCAGAAGCTGATAGTGAAGTCCTCGGCATCGAAGTTGATCAGGTCGGTATGCTGAACCACCGCCATGGCGCCGCGTTGCGCGTCGGAGGTGGGCGACTTACTGTAGAAGGCGTTGCCGGTTCTTCCCGGGGCGAGGGGGACCAAGTTGGCGTTGGTGAGGTCGGCAGCATAGGCTTTGTGGCCGTTTCCGGACAGATCCTCGAACCATCCCTCGTGGTTGCCCTGCGGCGTCCCCGGGGGATTGTCACCAGTCTCGTTGTATTCGTCGAAGCTCCAATAGGCTACGAGGCTAGCTTGAGCGGCGCAGTTGATCGTCGTGGCGGCCGTCAGGAGCGCGAGGAAATGGACATACCGAGGATTCATCTATGAGATGAGGGTTGTTATGTGGGTGTAGAAATCTCCTCCTGCGGGACTGATCGGGACACCCTTTTTGGGCCAGAGCTAGTGTTAGTCTGGGCGTGTTGACGGTATGTTTCAAGTTGTAGAGGAAGTCAATGCCGGGCTCCTAGTGACAAGATGATGTGACGGCCGCGAATCCGAAAGCGCGCTGAGCCTGATGATCAGGCGAGTGCAAGTGCATGTGGCAAAGGACGCCATCAGGTCTCGGCTTGTCGTGGGTCGTCCATGGGTTCAACATCGGCAGCGATGGACGGGGTTTGCCCCCGTCGTTGAACCAGAGCAATTTNGCATTAGTCAGTCAGTGAGAATGATNTTCGCACGCCGATGCNTTTCCCGAGTTGTTGCCTTCACGGGCCTGATTCTGCTCGCTGTCCTGACGGTCGTCCCGACGCGGGCGAGTGTTGCGATCACCGAATTCATGGCGGCTGCGAAATTCAGCCTTCCGGATGAAGACGGTGAGCCTTCCGACTGGATCGAGATCACCAANTCGGGCGCCGATGATCTCTCGCTGGCGGGATACTCGCTGACGAGCAATCCGACCGACCTGCGGCGCTGGATTTTTCCCAATGTCGAACTGGACGCCGGGGCATCACTCGTGGTCTTCGCCTCCGGAAAAAATCGCACCGACCACAGACGCGAATTGCACTGCAACTTCACCCTCGACCAAGGCGGCAACTACCTCGCCCTAGTCGAACCCGACGGGACAACCGTCGCCAGCGCCTTCGCACCAGCCTATCCGAATCAATTCGCGACCATTTCGTACGGCGTCGATTCCTCCGGCGCAAATGCGGGCTACTTTGAATCCCCGACCCCGGGGGCGCCGAACGGATCGTTACATGGGCCACCACCCGCNGAGGTCGCAGCGTCGCAGAGCAGTAAAATGTTCACCTCCGCCTTCCGCGTGGAGCTCAGTTGCCCGACGCCCGGCGCGACCATCCGATATACGACCGACCTGAGCACACCGTTGAACAGGTCACCGGTCTACAGCCCAGGGCGGGGGATCTCGATCACCGGCAGCACGCAGATTCGCGCGCGCGCCTTTCTGCCGGGGGCGCTCGACGGTCCCGTCACCGTGGAGACCTACCTCAAGATGTCGGCCCGGGTGGCGGCTTTCTCGTCGAATCTGCCGCTGATCGTGCAATCGACCCTGGGCGGGGGCAGGCCGCCGAGTTCGGGATCGACGACGCGCAAGACCAGCTTCCTCTTCTTTTTTGAACCCGACCCGCTGACCGGACTGACGACCTTGACTCAGGTTCCGCATTTGACCACTCGGGCCGGCGTGCGCAAGCGCGGGAACAGCTCCTCCGGCTGGCCGAAATACTCAATGTTGGTCGAGACTTGGGAGNACGTTGGTCTCGACCTCGATGGCAATGGATCAATCAGTCTCAGCGAAGAACAAGATAGAGGCATCAAGCCGCTCGGCTTGAGCCGGGAAGCCGACTGGGTCATTAACGCACGCTACCGGTTCGATCTGGCCTTGATGCGCAACCCGTTCATGTACGATCTCAGCAACCAGATCGGTCGCTATGCGCCGCGCACCAGGTACGTCGAGCTCTACAATGACGTGAATGGCGGCGAGGTGACCGAAACCGATTATTTCGGGGTCTATGCCCTCATGGATCGAATCGAAGCCGACCCGAACCGTGTCGATGTCGCCCGAATAAAACCGTGGGAGAATTCCAGGCCGGAGGTGACTGGGGGCTACATCTTCAAACAGGACTGGAACGACCCCGCAAACACCACCATCTACAATGTCCCGAACTCCGGGGATCTCTTGGTCCCGAGCGACCCGGATGGAGACACGGTTACCTCAAGGCAGGAGTCCTACATCGAGAATTACCTCAGCGAGATGACGGGGGCGCTCAGAAACGCTCCATCGGGGATCAATCCCACCACCGGCCTGCACTTTTCCGACTACCTCGATGTCGATTCCTGGATCGACCATCATTGCCTGAATATCCTGACCTTGAATATCGATTGGGGCCGGCACAGCTCCTATTTCTTCAAGGACCGCAATGGGGTCGTCTTCGCCGGTCCAGTCTGGGACTACGACCGTGCCCTGGGCTCGGAGGACGGCCGAGATTCCGATCCTCTCCGATGGGATGGCTTCCTCCCTCGCTCCAGTATGACCTGGTTCGATCCGCGATTTCCGTGGTTNGGCTATTTGNTTGGCCCGACGGCGGACCGGCCNACCGCCTCGTACATCGATATCCGCCAACGGCACACCGATCGCTGGTTCGANCTTCGCCGGGGGGCTTTCTCGCTCGCAAACCTCCATGCCACGATTGACGGTCTGGCCGATCAGATTCGCGAGGCATCCGCGCGGAACTTCACCCGATGGACGGCCCATCCGCCGAATGGCGGACCCTTCGCGGACCCCCTAACGAGCGGCTGGGAGTCCGAGGTCTCCCACCTGAAGGGTTGGTTAGCGGCGCGGGTCGCGTGGATTGATTCGCAATACATCACTCCACCGGCCTTCAATACACCGGGCGGGCTGGTGGCCGACGGCTTCAACCTGACGATGAGCTCCCCCGGCGTGGATGTGTATTATACGAACGATGGATCTGACCCGCGCGCTCCCCGCGGTNGGATCGCGGCGGGAGCGAGCAGGTTCACCGGCGCTCCGTTGCTCGTCAACTCGACCCAAATTGTCACCGCGCGGGCCAAGGTCGGGAGAGACTGGAGTGCGCCCGCCGAAGCCGTGCTGGTCGTCTCGGATAGCCTCGCGGACGACACGAACCTGGTCGTCTCCGAAATGATGTATAACCCGGGGCCGGCGACGGCTGGGGAGATCGCAGCGGGATTCGACAACAACGATCTGTTCGAGTATGCGGAATTGCTCAACATCAGCAGCGATCCGGTTGCCTTGATCGGCATGGTCTTCGTCGAGGGCGTCGAATTCGATTTCAATGAGAGCCCGGTGATGCTGCTGTCCCCCGGGGAGCGCGTCCTCCTGGTGAAGAACCAGGCCGCTTTCGAGCACCGCTACGGGGATGCCTTTGCCCATAGAGTCATCGGCGAATTTGGGAACGACACCAACCTTCGCAACAGCGGAGAACAGCTCGTGTTGCAATCCTTCGGAGGCAGTCCGTTGCGCGACTTCACCTACGACGATCGACCGCCATGGCCGCAGGCCTCAGACGGCGACGGATACAGCCTGGTGTTAATCGCGCCGGAGACCAATCCAGACCATACGGTCGCCTCGAACTGGCGCAGCAGTGTTGTGCTTCACGGCAGTCCTGGCTTTTCCGATGCGACCACCTTTGCGGATTGGTCAGCAGGTCACGGCGGAGTCAGCGCCGGCTCGGACGATGACCACGATGGCCGGGATGGGTTGACCGAGTACATCGTGGCTGGCGACCCGAATGTTCCGGACGGAGGGCCGCCCCAATTTGCGATCTCGACGATGTTGTTCGACGTGGCAGGCGTCGTGGATGAATACTTGGCGTTTTCAGTCCGCAAAAACCTGGCGGCTGACGATGTCGAGATGATTTCGCAGACCTCGACCAACCTCGTGAATTGGGATGATGCCAGCGGAGACCTCGTTCTCATTGAGGAGACGAACCACGGCAACGGATCCGCGAGCTTGCTCTACCGCAGCGCGCTTTCGCGTGACCAACTCCCCACCAGCTCATTCTGGTATCGCCTGCACATGACCCTGCGGTCGAAATAGGAGGCCTTGGGGGCGACGGCCGTTAGGCAAAGGCTTGCTTGATAGGGTTCCCACCTCTCCTGATCTTGTCAACTGGACGACACGCGGAGTGACGAACACGATTGTTCCATTTTCAGCCCCGTTTTCGCAGCGCCGCAGGGTCGGGGGAGGGTCGGGGGAGGTGGGGATGCAGCCGCTCTGCTACTCATGTTGGCAAGAAAGCGCAGGAGTGGCGGCGGCCGGGGATGCAGAGCAGCGGGTAGTCAGGCAGCGTCAGCGAGAATTCAGCAGGAGCACGTCATCCAGAAGCGGAGGAAGTGACCCAATCCACGCAGATCTGGGGGGGGACTTTTTTGCCTTTCACTCACCGTCACCCATGAGGCCGATAACCCAATTTCCTGCAGAGACCGCCGGCACGGCGAGACCACAAGAGCCCCAAATAAAGTGCTGTCCTCGCCTCCCCTCCGGGAACCTCGCGCAATTCGAGTCGAAGAACTCACCTCGAGCTCTTGCCAACCCCATCATCGATGGTAGAACTGCTCAAATTCTCTCACTTCGAGTGGGCCAAAAACTGGAAGCAGGTCAACGGCACTCACCCTCATCCCACCATTCCGGTCCAAGTGGCGGCGGGACGAACCGGGGTCGGCACGGCGAATTCATCATGTCACCACCCAGCAAACATCAAACAACAGGAAAGGACCTATGATCACAAGGACACAAAACGCGACAATCGGCTGTGCAGCGATTCTCGCCCTGATGACCCAGGCCGCGCCCGGGGCACTTTTCACCTTTAGAATCGACAATCTAGACGGCGACGGTCAGTCATGGCAGAATTTGTGGGATAGTCCCGCAAATTGGACGCTGAACAGCGGTGTAGATGATGGGGCCAACGGTATTCCTGATGGCGCGGACACATTCGTCATCGATAGAACGTCCAACGTGTCGAACGGAACCAGGCTGGTGACTGAGGGCGGGCCACTTTTGGAGGTCGCCGGGATCACGGGGACGGGGACGGGCAATCAGGATATCGTCTTAAAGCACCGCGATTTCACGCTCGGTGACTTGGAAGTCCTGGCCTCATCGACCCCTTTCCATATTCGGTCAGAGAGAGATAGAAATTACTCGATCACTGGCGTGATCAGTGGCGTGGGCAACCTGCTGCTTTCACGCAGCGGCGGTTTCTCTGATGGCGTCGACCCGAATGAACTCATCACCATCACGGGCACGTCGCCGAATACGATCACCGGAACGATCCGGCTTTACAATGATAACGGCAGTGGCCAGCCCAGTTACTGGGTTGCGGACAAGGTGGGAGCCTTCGGTCAGGCATCGACATTGACGCTCGAAGGACGTGCGGGCCTGAGCGGAGTCGCGTCGCTTCAAATCACTGCGAACGCGATCGGGGGCGAAGGTGCTATCGACGATGATGCGACTACCGTCTATATCGGCGCTGAGGGCTTTCTGGATATCGTCGGTGGGGTCACTGAAAAGATTGGAATTGGCAACTTGTTTATCGATTTGGCCGGGACGGGAACCTACACCGAGATTGCGCCGGGCACCTACAACAACTCCGAAGATTGGATTACGGGCGCTGGTACCATATTGGTCGGCGAAGCCGCTCTGAGCCCGGAGATTACCTCAATCAACTCGATCGGCGGTGGGAATTGGGAGTTGACGCTCACGGGCGAAGCCGACACCGGCTACGAGTTCAGATCCTCCCCGGTCCTCTATTTTGATCCGGGCACCTTGGTCGAGAACCTGATGCCCGGGGTTCCCTCCGTGGGCACCATCGGGGGCGCCAATGACAGCGTTCTCACCACCGACGAGAATGGCGACGGCACGGNCAGGATGATGCTCGCCGGTCCGACGAATTTCGTCCGGGCGCAAATCCCGCCGCCGCCGCCGCCATTGTTCAGCGAAGGCTTCGAGCTCACGGACGGCGGATTCACCACCCTCAACAAGGGCACCGGAACCGACTGGGAGTGGGGCGCCCCGACCTCGCCCGATCAGGGCGGAGGTGGAGTGACCAGTGGCAATGACGGATCGGCCAAGTGCTGGGCCACCAACCTGAGCGGTGGTTACGCGGCCGGAACCGACACCTGCCTGCGCTCGGACGTCATCGACCTGACCGGCGTGGCTGCTGCCAACCTGTCCTTCGCCTTGGCCCTCGATGCGGACGTTGGGCATACCTACGAGGTCAACGTCATCGACGCCACCAACGATGACCCCGCGACAAACGTGATCGCAAATATCANCCCCGCCACGGAAGACACCGACGCCTTATCCGCGTGGGAGACGGTCGGTCCCACCACTATTCCCGCCGCCGCCCTCGGGCAGGCGGTCCGCCTCGAGTGGCGCTTCACCGGCGCTGGCAGGGGTGTATTCAACGGTGCCTACGTCGATGATGTGATGATCACCGTTCCGTAGGATCTGTCCTTCCGAACGAACATTCACTGGGGCGGTCTGACTACCAGGCCGCCCCGTATTTCTTAAACGCCTAGTCTTTGCGCTATCCCGCGTGGCGTTTTTTGCGAGANCTTGGTCGAATAGAGGGACGGTCGAATAGTGGTCGACATCGGTGTCCAAAAGTCTGGTGGTCGAATAGGGGGACAGGTCAGAATAGGACTCTGCCCACCAAGAATCAGTTCCTCGCTCCTCGACCTTGGCCCGGAACCTAACATTCCAACTGGCCCCAAAAGGGTGTCAGGGAAATACTGGAACAGCAAAGGCGAAGAGGTTGAGACGTGGCAAGAGGCCGAAGAATAGCCCACCCATCACGGTGCAGGAACCAGGGTACGGTGCACGGGTTAAGGGTGCTTTGGCTATGGCCCCTGCTCTTTGCAAGTGGTAGGNATGGGGAATGAAGAANATCGTCCTGCTGTTTGCCGCGCTACTGGTCGCGGGTTGTGGGGAGTCGCAGCAGTCGGCTCCTGCACCAGAAGCGAAGCCAGATG
>PBXZ01000201.1:0-13880 GCA_002729415.1 Candidatus Poribacteria bacterium
TAAGATTCAGGGCATGACCTACGATAGCATGACTGAAACGCGAAATCAACAATATCCTAATTTTCTTCTGTTGAATTCCAGAGTGAACATTCCGTTGAGAATGGTTTTTTATATTGGCCGCATTATTTTGTCTCACCCAATTGACCTAAAAATCACCGAGGCATAATAGATACGATAATTCTTCGATAGCTGTAGAGGCAAGGTTTACCTTCATCCTTGGCTTGGAGAACGACGTGAATATCCTGTGGACAGTTAACTTCAGGGGCAATAAAACTGGCTTCTTGACTGTGGGCATTGTCAATTACAACCTTTCCTTTGTAGTCACTTCCCTTATATTAAAACCAATAATACAGATATTGTGACCGCCCGGATCGAATGTTCCAGCTGCACTAAGCGTTACCATCTCTCCTGATTTGATCTCCAACGTAACTACTCCTGTGCTGGTGTCGTGAGCAAAAGCAGCTACAGGATTATGGTTTACGTCTTGATAGTTTTCAGCGGCGGTCCAATCGATGCGAGCAGCAAAATCATGCTGGTAGGCTTGACGTCAACATCATATGGTTGCTTGATTGGTTTTTATATGTTTTTCCATCTATGCCGATGACTTCATCTACCGCATCTGTCCAGATATGCTTGTGCCAAGCAGTTAACACCACCCNNNACNCNANCCCANACTGGGCGTGGATCTNGCTTGTCAACAACTTCAATTATCAGGTTCGAACGTTCGAACCCATTGAACTTTGACCTTCAACAGGNACTCTGTTTCAGGATAACCNAACGCATGCTTCAACAAATTATTCCGCACCAGCTCGTAAGCTTCAACACGTTCTTGAATCCTTTCCGGCAGAACTTTATCTCTCAAACGGCGAGAGGTGGTTGCTACCAAAGCCTTCAACATCAAATTCATTGATGTAACATAGAAATCGTACCATGGATTGTTCGTCATCTGGCTCGTTGGTAATATCAGCTAGTACTATGCCCCTAGGTTTTTCTAACGTTTCAATCTTCATTAGAAAACTCCCATAAATTGTCATAAATTGCGATTAGGAATTGGCGGGTAATCCCATTTATCGAGTTGCGTTTCCAATCTGCTTTTAACATTGGAACCTTTACGTTAAGTTCTATTGATCTATTAGGTGCTTTTTGCTAGGATATGATTCTAGATTTACTGTAATTCAACATCCCAATTAATGGAGAACACTCATAATGGCAATGACCGAGGAGGAACGCTTTAGATTTGATCTGACAGGGTTTCTTGTTCGCCCAGCGATTCTCAGCAAAACTGAAGTAGAGGAAATCTTTGATCAGATTGATCGTGTCAAACACAAACCTAAATCTCTACCACCCGAACACCGGGACATACCGGGAGGCCCTTCCAGTGTTCTTATTGATCATCCTCAAGTAATTGATGTACTTCATGAAATTATTGGTCCGGATATTCGGCTTGAAAATTGTGGCTGCATCTGGAGAAAAAAGGGTGAGGCCCATGGAGGCCTTCACGGCGGTGGTCCAAATCAGGGAGACCCTATCTTTGGCTATCGCGTTCACAACGGACGTATTCATGCTGGTATGGTACGAGTTATCTTTGAATTGACCGATATTGCATTCGAAGATCAAAGCACCCATTTTATAATTGGTAGCCATAAAGCCAATTACAGTATGCACCCAGATCATACATCGCTGGAAAAAGGTGGACGGAGTCAATTCCTGACCAGTTATGAATGTCCCGCAGGCAGCGCGATTTTCTTCACTGAGAATATTTGTCATGCTGGTCCTGAATGGCAGAAAGACACACCACGTGTTGCCATATTACACGCCTATTCTCATCTGGCCACCCACTGGCACAGACTTAAAACCCCACCGGCTATACTTGCAGGACTTCCTCGAGAGAAGCAAGCCTATTTTCGAGCACCTTGGATTGCTGATTTTCGTACTAGTCCGGCGACCCATAATACAACCGAACGGTTTATAAACAATGATGAAGACCCAATTGATACCAATACCCGCCCGTAAAAGAATCGAGAAGATCTTGTAATAGGTTAAAGTTGACTATCTCGGTAAAATATAAGCTTTGTATCATTGGAATCTGGGACGGAAAAAAGATATCCTCCAGTATTGAATTCAGTTAGTTGCTTTGGTTCCGTTATTTGATTTTTAATTATGTAGCGAGCCATTAATCCTCTGGCTCTCTTGGCATGAAGACCAATCACTTTGTATACGCCGTTTTTATATTCTTTAAAAACAGGTGTAATAATCCGTCCTTGGAATTTGTCAATATTTATTGATTTAGTATATTCATTGGAAGCGAGATTAACCAATACTTTTTCTTTAAGTGTCACAACAACTTCGTTTAGTTTCTCAGTAATTATATCTCCCCAGAAATGATATAGATTTTTGCCTTTTGGATTATTTAATTTAGTTCCCATCTCTAGCCGATACGGCTTCATCAGATCAAGGGGTCTTAATATCCCATATAGACCTGAGAGGATTCGTAATTTGGATTGGGCGAAGTCGAAATCGAAATCGCCAAAAGTCTCTGCATCCAAACCTGAGTAGACATCACCTTTAAAGGCTAAAATAGCTTGCTTTGCATTTGTTGGAGTAAGTTCGGAATCCCATTCTGCAAACCGTTTTACATTAAGATCTGCTATTTTTCCACTAACCTTCATCAGATCCGAAATATGCGCCGAATCCAATTTACGACACTGTTCAACCAATTGACGCGAGTACGCTAAAAGTTCCGGTGTACTATGTTTCTTCACTGTTGACGGCGTTTTGCAATCCAGAGTTTTTGATGGTGAGATAACAACTATCATAGTCCTTCTTCATCTCTCCTGAGAAAGTTTTATGCAGATTATCTATAGTCTATTCCCTTTCACTGGAATAAACAAGTTATTGGATTGTTTTTTACGTAGGTAAATTTCCTTTCGTACAAATGTGTCTTGCAGCCTTTTGCTGTAATAGTTACAATGAAGGGGGTATTCATAGGACAATTCGTTATATATTGTTTGCTAAATTCTTTTTATAGATTTGTGTTAATAGCGAACACATCTTGAATTTTAATTGGACAGAGGTTCTGAAGGTATCAAATGCGGAAAAAATTGAAAATTGTACTTGTAGGGTGCGGGGGAATGAGTGGTGCTTGGCTCAACGTTGCTAGCCAGATGGATCAAGTTGAATTAGTCGGCTTGGTCGATGTTAGGGAAGAAGCGGCTAATAAGAGGGCCGAAGACTACAATCTGTCAGAGGCGATTATCGATACTGATCTAAAGACTGTTCTTACCCGAACCGAGCCGGATGTTGTCTTTGATTGCACTGTTCCTGAATCACACACGCATATAACAACGACGGCTCTCAGACACGGTTGTCACGTGCTTGGAGAGAAGCCAATGGCGGATAACATGAAAAACGCTAAAATATCAATAGAAGCGGCTGAAGAGGCAGGGAAACTTTACGCTGTAATTCAGAATCGAAGATATAACCCGCAGATTCGAAGACTAAGGAAATTTTTGGAATCGGGCGCTATCGGTAATATCACAACGGTTAACTGCGATTTTTATATTGGGGCTCATTTCGGAGGGTTTAGAGATCATATGAAACATGTATTATTGGTGGATATGGCGATCCATACTTTAGACGCTGCCCGCTTCATTTCCGGAGCTGATCCAGTGTCCGTCTACTGTAAGGAATGGAATCCAAAGGGGTCATGGTACGACCATGACGCTTCTGCCATTGCTGTGTATGAAATGACCGACGATATTGTTTACACTTACAGGGGAAGTTGGTGTTCAGAAGGGTTAAACACAACTTGGGAAAGCGATTGGAGGATTATTGGAGACAAGGGATCCGTCAAATGGGACGGTGGAGGTCAGATGGTGGCTGATATTGTAACCGAAGCTGGTGGGTTCCATTCAAAGTGTGAAAACGTCGAAATTCCGCCGTTTGATGGCAACGATCGTGTTGGTGGGCATCAAGGACTGATTCATGAATTCATCGAGTGTGTCCAAACTGGTGGTACGCCTGAAACAATTTATACCGACAATATTAAGAGCCTAGCTATGGTGTTTGGTGCCATCGACAGTTCTAAATCGGGACAATGTCTGAGAATTGAATGGTAGTCTTATGGATCGGCGTTTCATAGGCAAATAACAAAACGAGATCCAAAATTATGGGTAATCAATTCACTTGGATAATCAATTAATGACCGCAGAAGAGATTCTCAGAAAAATACATACTGTTATTAATACAATTATAAAGGCTGGAAAACCTTACAAGGGATTGTTTCCATCAATTCTTGACCCTCAAACGGGTGAGATGTTACTGACGAAACCACCTAAAATCCCTGGGCAGCGAGATGGTGATCGAGCTCATTTGGGGAGTAACCTGATTCATGATGAACCTTTATTGCAAACGATGTATGCTTTAGGGAAACCAGAGTATGTTGAAGCTGCCGATAGTTACCTANGCCATTTTTCNTTAAATTGTACAAACACTCCAACAGGTCTTTTCCCTTGGGGAGAACATTCGTTTTGGCATGTTCTTGANGAACGAGTTGGTTGTTCACGAAACTCTCAAGATGGTAATGCAATCCATGATCATCTTCGCCAAGTACCATTTTGGCTGTGGGAAAAGCTGAATAGCTTTAATCCTGATTGCGTCCAAAATTTCGCTGATGGACTTGATTATCATTGGACCCAGGGGTCTGGGTATGAGTACATTCGTCACGCTAATATTGGTACTCCCTCTCGNCTTGAGCGTGGCGGCCGTTCCTGTGATTTTCCAAGGCATTCGGGGTTTTATATTTTTGATCTGACCTTTGCCTATGTTCAAAATCAACGTTCAGAGATTCTTGACCAGATTTGTCTAATGACTGACTATTGGTGGAAGAAACGTGATGAGCTCGGCCTTCTACTGATTGAGAGCCGNTCACCGAAGGAAGCTGAACGCTTTTTCGGCAACAATGCGCCAACCCAAACATTATCACTGGGAGCAAGTTTGTTGGAATCGGGCGATCTGATGGAGCCGTTTGAAGCCGAGCTTGCCTCAAAGATGCGGGATTATGCTAAGGAATATATTACAGGTTTCTTGTCTGCACCGCACCAACTTTCGGACAGGAAATTCGTTAGCCTCTGCCAGCAGGAGACTCAAAACATTGTTGAGCTGATGTCTACTTGGGGCAGTGTATATGGTGCTGGTACAGTTTGCGGCACAGCNGTTCTTTGTATCAACATCTGGCGTCTGACACAAAATCGGGAATTACTGAATTGGGCACTGACCGTCGGCCAAGCCTACCTTGATGAACCACTTCCAATTGATAAAATCACAGCGGAAGGATTCAAGATTCCGGCTGCGGACCCTGGGTTGGTCCTCGGGTTATTCTCTGATTTATATGATGTTACAGGTGAATCCAATTGGTTAGAAGCAGGACTCGATCTTGCCGTAGATGTTTGTAATGTGTATTTTCAGAATTNGCTGCCGCTAGGCGCCTCTGGTATCAGCTGGTACGAATCTCAATTGGGTCCGGCATTTCTAATTCACGGGTTAGCCCGTTTGGCTTCTCTGGCTCAGACTAATTGCATTCTTNGTCCGAATTATACTGCAAGATAGGGGGGACTACGAGTTTCCTTCTCCCTATCTTGCAGTATAATTTGGTCAGTGTTTATATATAAAAACGGCCCGGGCGCTTCGAATTCCACACTAGCAATNTACCTACAGATTGTTGCTTCCATTATGATGGGCTACTTTGCCAATCNATCATCTATAGACTTTTTTTACCTCTGCTAGCACATCAAATCCCTCGGGACAAACCACGTCTGCCTCCTCGAAAGTATCATAAGCTAAGGCCTGCTCTCTAAACTTTTCATACCATGGTAAGGCTGCTTGGATCCCAAATCGATGCACAGCATCATAGTAGGTCATGATCTGCCTGACAGGAACACCTCGCGTATAAGGAGCACAACGNCCACAACTGCGGCATGGACCAATACCCACCGCTTGAATACTATCCCAAAACTGGCGACGTTCCAATTCAGAAATGTTTTCGATTATCGAACCTAAAGCACAATTCTCATCTGCAAATGCCTGTGTGCTCATTCCTGAAAGTACACAGGAAACAGCAGGATTCAGTAAAGGAAAAAGTAATGCTCCTTGATANGGAGTCGTGATATAGGAACCAAGTATATTGTAAAAGATCCCNATATCATCTGTAAGTATGCCATTAGCCGTAGGGAAATTGACTACAACACCCAGATCCCGTTCTGCCGCCAAGGGTAAAACTTGATCCTCAACTCGCTCAATGCGGATCAAGCTCATTGGAATTTGAATCACATCAAAAGCATCCGATTCGATCAANGCTATCATCCGCTCCATNCTGGTCTGATTATTATCGNAGGGTAAAAAGTGATCAAANCTAACACCAATGAACTGAGCTAATCCTTCTGAACGTGNNCGTTCCAGTTTATGTAGCATTCCTTGNTCNCGCATNAATATCCTATANTGCTCTGCATTNTTACANCCATGTGCATAAATAAGATCTACATTGTCGACTTCGAGCTGGNNGAGACTANTCTCAATACTTTACCTGTACAAGATCCGCATGGTTAAANGCCACTTTGGTAGCTAGAAAAAGCTCCTGTCGACGGCCNTGNAGTGCTTGCCCCAGATNTTTTTCACTGTGACCGTAATCCCTAGCCGTNTCGATAAAATTGACCCCATGATCTAGTGCCTTGTGAACAGTTGCTACAGCCTGATCAGGATGTTCATTAAGGCGCGCACCTCCGAATCCAATCGCACTAACCTTAAGATTGGTCTTCCCCAATTTTCGCATTTCCATATTAATGGATCTCCATGCCGTTTGCTATAATTCTTATCAATGTTGTAGATGGTATCCGAAGTAAGATTTTTCCGCCAAGCACTTGGATGTTTCAGATGCAAATACTCAGTTTGTGGTTGGATGAGACAACAACTAACTGAGTACAGACGTGGTATTTACACTTTCTTGACTGAGACAATCTGGGAAATCGCGATGGCCGTAGCGAAGTACTTTGCACTGCAAAAATAATCGTCGGGCGTTCCGAAACGCCCAGCTAAATATGCAACAGCACCCTATCTTATAGACGCAGGCAACTCAACGACATACTGATAATCAGCGTCATTTTCCTGACGGTCTAAAATCTTGGCAATGTGTTTCCATGTTTCATATAAGCCCCGGGGAGAATATGGCATTTCGTGTTTGATTAGCCTGTGGAGCCGACCAAGCTTGTAGCATGGGACTGCGGCGTACATGTGATGCTCAATGTGGTAATTCATGTGCCAGTATAGAAACTGGAGAATCGGGTTAAGATAAATCGTTCGACTACACAAGCGGAAATCCGGTACGTTATCCTGAAGCCCTACGTGCTGGGCGGCATTACAGAGAAATTGCAACCATGCTCCAAACGTCTTTGGAAAGGTAATGACCAAAAGAACAATCCAATATCCAGATGCTAGAGACACACCCGCAATCAACAAGTGACCAATAAGTACAGCACGTTCCCAGTTTACGTAGGCACGACGACGCTCTGGATCAGTTTCAGGGAAGAGCGAAGCAATCCATGGGTTACCCATATCGAGGTAACCGGTGAAGCTTCGAAACTTGTTCCTGAGCAGAGAGTCAGGGTATCGATAGTTTATAATGGATGTCTTCCAAAGTTTTTTCAAGTCGATCTTTTGGGGTAACACCACTTCCTGATCATCGGGTGGATGTAGAGCATATTTGTGGTGCTCAGTATGACTGGCCCAGAACAGATGGTGATTGTACCAACCTAAGAATGAGAAAATGCGCAGGAAAAATCGGTTGAGCCATCGGGTACTGAAAACCGATTCGTGAACCAACTCGTGGAAGCCGTTGACTAAGAAATGCCAGAAGTGACCGTTAACAAAAACTAACAGCACAGTGACATACCAAGGCCAATGGAATGACGCATAAACAGCAACGCCTGAAGCGGCGGCCAACACCCCTAGAAAACCCAGTGTCTGTGCAAAACCAAGAAAGTTGTTGCGCCTATTGAGTTCGCGTAACACTTCACGAGTAACATGGCAACGATACCATTTTATACGTGCCTTTTGGGGTGGAACATTATACTGCGGACCTTCGGTCAGAACTTCTTGATCGGAAAGTACATTCTGGTCGGAATGTATTATTGGGTTAGAATTTTCAGTTTTGACAAGTGTAACCATCGCAAAAATCTGTAAGCTGGAGTCTGAAGGATATATGCAGCAAACAAAAAAGGATATAAACTAAGGTGAAAATAGCATACTGCAGATTTAATAGTCAATACTTAAGTATGAACCTCAACATTTGTTTTCTTCCACAAACCCCAAAGAAAAGGACTTACTTTACTGTTATGATGCCCCGCTCGGTTGCGATTAAACATTCGCTTTTCAAATAGATCAATTGCCTTTATCCTCTTGTATTTTAGTTAAAACTTATGTACAAGCCAGATTATCGGATAGATACCGCAAAATCAAACGCTAAATGCGAAAGATGAATATTATGGTTCAGAGATTTGTTGTTGCTGATGATGGCTGTCTATTTGAAGTGTTGAAAGGACCTCAACCATCACAACCCAACCGCACCGGTTAAGATACGTCAATCTTCGCGGAATATCCTATCACGATTTGATGTTTCCCCAAACGGTGGTCAGCCTGTGACGAGGTTCAACAGGAAAAGCTAACTGTTCCATATCCCGCTTAATCTCATCGGCGCTCAGAACCTTGTCGTAAATGGCGAATTCATCAATAACGCCATCAGCACCGTTGTCAGCGGCTTTGTAGCCACTCTCCGCATTAAACCCGATTCTGGCTTTTGGAGCAAGTTCGGGGAACTTGCCCAATTCGCCGTTGCTCGCAGCCTCATCCCCATTAATGTAGAAGTTCGCCTTTCCACTGCCGAAATCCCAGGTCGCGGCTACATGATACCACGTATCAGCAGATATAACGTTAGCATCTGTTTTGATTATAAAATCAGTATCAGCCGCGTCCTCAAAGAAGAAGCCAAAATCCGGTATGCGCTCTCCCGTGAGGCCTTTTCCCACAAACCAGAAAATCTTATCCGAGGCGGCATCAAATAGCCTGTAGGTCTCCGCTGTGTCGCCCTGCCAATTTGGTTTGAACCAGAATTCGAGGGTTCCTTCGGGCTTAAGAACATTAGGAATCTCAACATACTCGTCTTCTTCACCAATAGAGATGCCCTGCCCATACTTACCCGGTACACGAGTTGCCTTGACTATAATACCATCTTTTCGGTTTCCACTTACGTCCTTTGCGACCTCGCCCGTGCCTTCGAAAGGCAGCCAGAGTATCTGAGACTGCCCGGCAGAACAAAGACCCAACAGTAGCAGACCGAAAACCAAGCTCTTGTAAGTTTGCAAAATATTCTCCTCCTCATAGTTAACACAGTTTTGAATTTAGCAGCTTCCACTAACAATTTCGGAAACCAACTACCAACAATTTTAGCACTTTTCAAGCTTCATTAATTCTAAAATTTCATATTATCGCCAGTAAATTCATTTACGGCTGTGGGAGCTGGCTGCTAATATAACATTACGGATTTCGTTATGTGTTAGGGTTTTAGGATCGTAGGTCCGTTTACTACTGTCCGTGCTATGCACAGTATTTACTTCTTTATCACTGGTTGTCTATTCTATATTTAAGTTAAAACTAAAATACAAGAGCATCTGATTTGTTTTTAAGTCGGAAAAGGAGTAGCAGAACCTTAATTAAATAGTAATATATTATAAGGTAGCCGTGAAATCGTTAATCCTTCCAATCTAATCATATCAACATATCTCCTCCCTGTGGTATTAAATGGATGTTGTGGTTCATGATTTCACGAAACTTACCTAGACAGGAATAATGAATGGTGGAATCAGATTGGGAAAAATGATTAAAGACGAAACTGCGGTAACACCCGTCACTGACTCTCAGACTACTGTTAGTGAGCTAAAAGAACTAATCCGAAAGTTTGTCGAAGATCAAGGGTGGCAGAACTTTGATCTTCCTCATCATCTTGCAAAGTCAATTATAATTGAGGCAGCTGAACTATTGGAACATTACCAATGGCAAGATAAAATCGAGAATCAGGAAGAAGTTGAACACGAATTAGCGGATGTCCTCATCTATTGTTTTCAACTGGCAATGGCATACCAGATTGATGTTGTAGATATAATTCAACATAAATTAGAGTTGAATAGACAGAAGAAGTAAATTGGGATAGGGTTTATTCTATTGGGACATTAAAGAACATAAAATAGAAATAAGAACACACGTTTTTACGGAGATTGAAAGCAATACAAAGAGTGCCGATATACCATATATAGGTTCAAAAGACATGTTTCTGACAAGGTCTTGAGGGAGTTAGGTTGTATTTAAGTTAAGATTTTTGTACAAGCAACAATTAAGGAGAGGATGATATAGAGTGATAATTGAACATAATAATAAAAAGTGGTTCATCAGGGAAGATATGGGAACTGGTTTCTATATAGAAAATGGAAATGTATTTGCAGTGCCACTTGATGTAAGTGGTTTGCCTCATGATGAAGGGGTTAGAACTAATGTGGATGATTTTGATTTGTCACAAGAAGATATTGAAAAACTAAAACGTATGATACACATGGTTCTTGGTTCTCATAATTCAGATCAGAATGGAAGAAACGCAGTTTTTACGGATGAACTTGTTGATGAAGATAATAGAAATAGATGATATTAGTATTTCTCAAAGGCTACAACTCGAAATCAATTCGTGAAATGGTTCAACAATAAACGGAGACTTGATTATGAAACTAAAATTCAGGGTTTTCTGTGTATTTGTAGTCGTGTTGTTATCTGCTATTGGTTGTAGCGATGATGATCCTCGTGATCCTGATTTAGTTATTTATGAAGGATGAGCAAGAAACCAAAATGCATAGTCATAACTGGTAGACCTGGGTCGGGCAAAACGACTCTGGCGGGCGAATTGTGTAAGAGGATGTATCTGCCTAAGATCAGTAGAGATGAGATTAAGGAGGGATACGTCAATACCTTCGGTGTTAAACATGATCGCTTACCCAAAGATACCAACGGGATAGTAAACGAAGTATTCTTTGAGGCGATTCTGAATCTGCTAAAGGGAAATGTCTCGATTCTGGTTGAAGCAGCCTTTCAGCATAAGCTTTGGGATCTCGTAGTACCAAGGATAAACGAAATCGCATTAACTTACATTATCGTTTGTGAATTAGGTGCAGAAATCAGTGCGAGACGGCACTTGGAAAGAGGGCTGGCAGATCCCAATAGAGAATTCTACCATGGTGATAAGAGGGTAGTCATATTTCGGGAGACTGGTGAGTTCGAACCGGGTGGCGAGTACATTCCTCCGGAATATGACGTGCCAACACTAGGGGTCTCTACAATAGATGGTTATATGCCAAGCTTGGAAGAGATAGTTAAGTTTTTCCAGAATGTAGAGTGACAGTGTTCACCAGACATTTGTCTCCTCCGAGGCTTGACAATGATTCGTTCTACAAGGGGAATTATCCACGAAGATGCCAATATGTGTTTTGCGCTATTTTCATACTGGTCGATCGAATAGGTCCACCCATCTAGTTCTGAGAAGATAGTCAATTAGCCAGCCATATTTCGGGCAAAGTCTTGAGGGAGTTAGGTTGTATTTAAGTTAAAACTAAAATACAACCTTGGTTATCGGTTAGATACTGCAAAACTGAAATCAATCGCTAAATGCGAAAAGTGAAGCTATGATGGTTCGGAGATCAGTTGTCGTGTTGTTGGTGCTGGTTAGCTTGACAGGGTGCAAGGACGGGGCTGGCAAGATAAGTTCTAGAGATGAGGTTAAATGGTTCTAATTCCGGTGATCTCTGGTGATACCAAAGTTGGCGACCCTATTTATCAGGATTTTTACATGGATGTAACTGAAGTTACCGTAGGTCAATTCAAGAAGTTTTTGAAGTCTTCTGATTACAGTATTTGAGAGAGGATCTGAAAATGCAGATGGCAAGTTTTTCAACAGACCACTTCTGGTATCGCCCGCAGCCAGAAGGTCCATATATTGATTCACAACGTAATAATAAGGCGTTCGGTTTTGCGGATGGGACTATTTTTCTATCTGAAGACAACGGCGACACCTGGCCGTACAATATTGCTTTTCCCAATGCAGCCAACATAACGTTCAGTTGCATTTTGAAGAACGGGACTATTCTCTTCGGCGCTGGCTCAAAACTATACCTTAGTACGGACAGCCTGAAAACATACGAGCAAATTATTGTGAAAGACGTTGATGGTTCTGATTATGTTCCGCATACGCCGCAAAACGCAAATCACCCAGGCTGGTATTTCCATACGCTTTCGGGTATTAATTCGTGGGATGTGAATGGCGTAGAGATGCTTGTGTGGGGGAATTATTGCAATGTCATCGGTGGTGCGGCCCCTGTCAACATTTATTACTCAATTGACAATGGACATACCGTAAAAATCGCGTATGCTTTTGGACAGAATCCTTATAATCGGGATGATGGCTCCGCTGGTGGAGGCGTGACAGGTACGCCGCTTGGTAACACCGACAACCCAATTATTTGCCGTCACGTTCACTCTGTAGCATATAATCCTGCCGAAGACGCGTTCTATGCATGCACAGGCGATCATGATAAACCAGAGGGTTATGAATGTCATTGGTTGAAAGGTACCTATGACGCCAGAAAGGACGAGTGGTGTTGGATTGTTCTCGTGTCAGACAAAATGAACTCACGGTATAAATCCGGTGGTATTAACTTTGTTGATGGGTATCTCTACTGGATTAGTGATGCCAACGGCCGTGAACCGTATGACCGAGGCGTTTTCCGATGTGACCCCGCGGACATAACCAATCCCGAGGCGCACACGATGCTGTTCAACCCAGGGGTCGAATCTGGAAACATGATTATTCAAGGTAACGTGATCTTGGCGTCGCATTGTACGCCCGCATCGCCATTGGACACAGGAATTATTGTTTCTCTTGATTTAGGGCAAACATGGGCGCAATATGATCTCAAGGAGTTGGGCGAGCGGTCAGCTACACGGTTCCATGAAAAGAATAGCGATGGCTGGTTCAGGATGGATCTGAGATCCGAATGGGTTACATATGCGGAGACATTGTTCATAAAAACGAAGTAATCGGGGCTGCAGGGGAAGTGAGAGGGTTAAGTTGCAAGAAAGATTGTCTGCACCATATGATCCCCACAGTTCTGGATATAGGGAAGCTTGATTAGCATCAGAAGTTAATCATCTAACAGTGGTAGTGGGATAGAAGCCAACTAGGGGAAGCCATCTCCCCCGGTACGTCGTATACGGGTTACCTGTTGCGTGGTAGTATAGGTACAACCTGAACCTTCAAAACCTATTGACTGGGCCAAGTTGCTCACAAGCCCGACAAGTCCCTGTTTCTAAGTATGAAGGTAAATTGTCTTTCATGTCAGGCACTCTATATTAAGAGCCAAATACCATTCGTAGTCTTTGCCTGGGTCTTCTATACTGTAGTTGTGCTTGTTTCTAGCTGAAGTGGCCAGGTGTCAGAAGGAACGAAAACATCGCGAATACGGGCGAATATGGAGCGATTACGGTGCATGTCTTCAAGCTGGAGTTGTGGTTTATTCTGGTGCAAATACAGCCTTGAGTCTTGCCAGTAAAGGTTGGGGACGTTTCGCTTCTTCGATCTGAAGTCTTTGGGCTTCAACGGTGTTTTGGCTGACCGCGTGAAGTTGTTGTTGCTGATCGAGAGCTTGTTGTAGTTTTTCGATCTGTTTATCTTTGGATTCAAGTTGTTTGATTAGTTGCCCGTTTTGTCTAGTCAATGACATGACAGTGTCATGACGCTC
>PBXZ01000202.1:0-10415 GCA_002729415.1 Candidatus Poribacteria bacterium
AAACTATAAAAAAGATAACAGAGCACATGTACATCGTTACCTTCAGTGAATACCTTGCAGATTTCCTGACCTAGTGATTTAGTCAAGGCATAAAGATTTGTACCAGGTTGTGGCGGAATATCAGGATTGAGTTCGTAATCAAAAGTTTCGTATGTTCGGCCCGCTAAGACGAAATGTGGTCCTGTATTTATTACTCGATTGATACTGTGGGTGACAGCAGCTTGCATCATGTTATAGCTACCTCGTGTGCTGACATCAAAAGCTAGTTTTCGATCTTGGCGTAGAACAGAGAGATTAATAATTGCGTCCATTCCCTCCGCAGCGCGAACGACCTGTTCTTGTACTGATGCGTCTACCAATATAAATTCGTGTTTTGTTTTCATTGGTGATATATCGGTCAGGCGCAAATGGTAATTAGCTTCCAAGGTTTTAACAACGTGGGGACCCAGATTGCCTTTTGCTCCTAGAATTANGACTTTCANAATTTAAATTTCCGTGATATTTAAGATCTGTNTTTNTNTAAANCCAACATTTTAATTNTACCAGTTTNCTNCTNNAANGNNAGNNATNTAAATTCTNAAGATNATTTTACCAAAATTGCNGTTNGATTCCATATNCCGATGAGCCTCATCAGCCTTTTCAAGAGGCATAATTGTATCAATAACNGGATTAATAACACCTGTTTGTAGTANTGGTAACCATCGNTCGACAAAACGTTGCGTTATACTGATTTTCTCTTTCAGTTNCAGTGGNCTCATAATTGAACCGAAAATCTGTAGCCGTTTTCTAAGAATAATNCCTAAATCTATTTCCGCGTTTGGGCCTCCCATTAGTCCGACGATGAGCAACCTACCATTAGGTTTGAGGATAGAACAGTTTTTTTCGANGTATGGCNGACCGATAAAGTCTTGCACAACATCGACTCCTTNTCCCTCGGTTAGATTTTTGATCNATTCAGCAAAATCATGAGTTTTATAATTAATTCCTTCTGTACAACCAAGCATCTTAGCTTTTTCAATTTTCTCATTAGANCCAGCAGTAATAAAAACTTTTGCTCCTACGTTATNTGCCATTTGGATGCCTGCCGTTCCGACACCACTTCCACCAGCATGAATTANCACACTTTCNNCAGAAGATAGACANCCTAGTTTAAAAAGTGTCTCNTTGGCGGTNAAAAAAACCTCTGGTACTGCCGNAGCTTTTTCAAAACTCCAATCNTCTGGGATATGCATGGCCATCTGGNAGTCAATAATCGCATATTCNGCGTATCCTCCACCACCAACTAAACCGAAAACGCGNTCGCCAAGTTCAAAACCNGTCACAGCAGCACCTTTTTCCTCAACCACGCCNGAAAGTTCTAAACCAAGAATTTCAGACTCCCCTGCTGGAGGTGGGTATAAACCTTTCCTCTGAAGTATGTCGGCTCGGTTAAGTGCCGTTGATTTGACATTNATCAGCAACTGGGTTGATTTTGGNTTTGGTGTNTNTACTTCACCTAACTTTAGTACTTCAGGCCCACCNTCNCCTATTTTGATAATTGCTTTCATTTTGTATACCTAAACTCAAAATATAGATTATTAAGANAACAGATAAAACCGACCTTNAACTGCCAAAACCAAAACTTTATGCCNCCATGTTGNTAAAGGAAACAATTGTANTAACAGGAAAACTTTGCATTTAATGCTAATATTATGATATATTTATGCTCTTGTNCTNCTAGNCAAATAATTANAAGTTAGAGAATAAGGAANTGGAACGATGGCNCGCGTATGCCACTCTTGTGGAAAAAAAGTGATGTTCGGNAACAAAATCAGNAAATCAAGAAGACATACTAAACGNAAATGGCTGCCGAATCTGCAAAAAGTCCGGGTTCAAACCCCCGAAGGCAATAAGCGTGTTCGTGTCTGTACGCGGTGCATTAGATCTGGNAAAATCACCAAAGCAATTTCNGGTGGTCAGCGNGTTGCATACGGAGCATAGATCTAGGTACTGAGAACAGTGCTTAACTGCGCGAGACGCGGATAACTTCTTTTAGTTGACGAATTGCTCCCATTGCTTGTTCTAACTGTTTCAAACCGGTAACTTCTAGTATCATTTTGTTATATCCGACCCCTTCGCTCGCTAAATTCGTGTTAATGTTTCCGTTTAAACTAGCCGGTCCAAAGCTTCCTTCGCGAATATTTATTTTTCGTTCAGCAATTGCGGTTGTAATCTCACCCAGTATACCTGATCGGTCTTGAACTTCTAAAGTAATCTCCGTTGGATAAGATAGCTCCACAATTGGTTCCCAGTTAACTTGGATTAGTCTGTCTACTTCCTCGCTGGGAATACGCCGACAATGGTGTCTGTGTATCGATATTCCTTTTCCCTTTGTTAGATAAGCTACAACTTCGTCTCCCGGAATCGGGTTACAACATTTCATAATGCGGATAGAATTTGGCTCCAAAGTGTTTAGATCAATAGTTGGAGTTGAATGGAAGATGGCGTCATTGGTTAATTCTATGTCCTTAGGAAGGTTATCAATTGCAACTAATTTCATTATATCAGCTGGCAACTGTTGTCCCGTACCAATATGCTGTAATAGGTCTTCAGACGATTTCAGATTCAATATTTGGAGAATCTCTGCCACTCTTTCCGATTTTAGCCACATATTTATATCGGTTCGTGGTCGTTTCATTTCAATCTCGAGGAAACGCTTTCCAAGCTCAATAGCCTGTACTCGGTCCTGCTCTCTAAACCACTGTCTAATTCTGTTTTGGGCTTTGGCTGTTCGCACCCACCTAAGCCACTCTCTGACTGGATGAGCGTTAATATCAGTGATAATCTTTACTCGGTCTCCATTACGCAATCGATAGCGCAATGACATAATCATTCCGTTAACTTCAGTTCCTTTACATGTATCACCAACCTGAGTGTGGATCTTATATGCGAAGTCGATGGACGTCGCTCCAGCTGGTAACTCTATCACGTCACCGCGTGGTGTGAAGACATATACTTGATCTGCAAGAAGCTCATGCTTCATTGATCTTATAAACTGGTTAGGGTTTCTCAATTCGCGAATGTCTTCCAATACACCGCGTAACCATTTGAATATTGTTTCGCTTTCGTTTGTTGAGGGGACTCCTTCTTTATAGCTCCAATGGGCAGCTATGCCATCTTCAGCAACTTCATGCATAGTATGTGTTCGGACCTGGATTTCAATCCGACGACCTTCATCCATAATCGTTGTGTGCAGAGAACGGTATCCATTTGCTTTGGGAAGACCAATAAAGTCTTTGAATCGCGCAGGAACATGGTGCCAGCCGTCATGGATAACACCTATGCACCGGTAACAATCAGCATTGTTATTAACTAAAATGCGTAATCCCATTAAATCAAAGATTTCCTCGAATGCAGCCCCTTTTTCTTTCATTTTCTGATGAATACTGTAAATGCTTTTGGGCCTGCCATAGACTTCTGCTGCTACTTCTGATTTTCTGAGTGTACTCCTGATTTCCTCAGCCATCTGGTTGGCATAGTCTTCCCTCTTAACTAATTTTTGGTTAAGTAATTTAGCAATTAATTTATATTCTTCCGGATTAGTGTGTTTGAAAGAGAGATCCTCCAACCGACTTTTAAGCCTCGCAATCCCAAGACGTTGCGCCATTGGGGCGTACACTTCGAATGTTTCTTTAGCTATTTCTCGTTGCCTGGATTCCGGTTGGAAGGAGAGTGTCTCCATATTATGCAAACGGTCTGCCAACTTGATTAGAATGACCCGAACATCCTGAGCTGTTGCCAGAAGCAATTTCAAATAGCTTTCCGCTTGTCTTTGCCGTACTCCTCCTCTAAAATGATATTGACTAATTTTTGAAACCCCTTCAACGAGATCTGCAACCGTTTCACCAAAACGCCAAGCAAGTTTATCGCGCGTTATTTCTTCGTTATCTTCAATCGTATCATGCAATATGGCAGCACATATTGTATAAAGATCTAACTTTAGATCAATCAAAATCTTCGCTGTTCCAATACAGTGCGAAAAATATGGGGCTCCTGATTTTCTTTTTTGTCCCTGGTGACACTCCTCCCCAAATTTGTATGCATATTTAAGCAGGTCAAAATCGGCCTCAGGATTATAATTTTTAATCGATTGAATTAAGCTTTCCAAACTCATAATTTATTCTCTTCCATATATCTTCGCCACTTCTTCTGAGTATCCCCGCGAAGTCCTCACTCATCATTTTTATTTCTTCACCATGTTGATAAATTTTTGAAGCGTTGAGTTCACATTTCTTAGAGGATAAAATCTTGATTTCACTGGAGTTCAGATGATTAGTGACTAATTCAAGGTCAGCTAAAACAATAAGTGCATTTAGAATAGCATCTTCGGAGATATTTTCGGATTGCATGGTAGACGAAATGAACATTCCCCGTTCAAGGAACTCCTTGTTTTTTGCTAGNAGCCGTAAATTTCGATATACAGCAACTAAAATTTCTCGATCAGGATATTGTTGNTTTAGTAACTTTCGTTCAAATTCAAAATCCCTATCATGGTAAATTAGATGTAGATCGGTAGTATAATCATCATTAAACGCAGATTTACATCGATCAAAAAACAAATCTGGTATGGAGAATGGATGACAAAGNACAATATGTTGAACTTTTGGCAAAAAATNAATCGTTTCAGCTGAGANGATCGCCTTGATTTTATCTTCGGCNAGCATCTCAGCCAAAATCTGTTTTTTATCATTTGGTGTTCCTACTTCGCATTTACCAACCAATTGTTTNCCTGATGANTGCATGAGACCTAAAAGNTGATCTATCGCTTTATCATTTCGAACATAGATTANAGCAGGTTCGTCTTGATCCAAAATTTGAGATATATACTTGGGTTTATCACCCACACCACGCTGATCTACGATTCTAGCCGGACTTTCAACATTGAGCGGAGGGTAAATTTTTTGCTTAACGCGACGATCAATGGCTTGTATTTGGATATCCTTGACCATTAATTGAGGCGATGCTCTTCCTTGCCACTCATTAATTTCAGGTGAAAAAGCAAGATTTATAAGACTGTCTTTATTATTGATGGCAGTCATATGATCAGCCATATTAAAGGCGATTGCTTCAATTGTGTAGTGACCGTCCGTCGCAACAAATTTAAGATGCTTTTTGTCTTGACCAATAATTCGTGGTTGGCCATGAAGTTTCAAGTTTTTCATGACTAGCACGGGAGCATCATTACCTATACCACGAGGTTCAAGACTGCCTAATTCCTCAATTGTTTCTAATGTTAAATTTGGTATTTGAACCTCAAAATCGTAGTGCAATTTCGGCGTTAAGTCCTCAGAAGAGAGATTTTTTTGCGCATATTGGTTGAAATAATCTTCAAATAATGGGATATTCTCAGTTTTTATAGAGAAACCTGCAGCAGCCTTATGTCCTCCATGCTTAATTAGCAAATCACTNCAAGCATCTAGGCTTTCANCCAGATTAATCCCNTCAATTCCACGCCCAGATGCGTNTGCTTCNTCATCCTCAATAGCAATAAAGAAAACAGGACGNTAGTACCGATCTTTGATGTTNGAAGCTACAATTCCAGTAATTCCACGATGCCAACCCCGTTTGGCAANGACCAATCCNTAAANCTGATTCAAATCCTTTTTCTCAATCTGACTGATTGCTTCTCGTTCAATCCTTGTTTGAATTTCACGACGCTCATAGTTGAGCTGATTNAGTTNATTAGCAAGTTGAAGNGCCTCTTCTTCTGAATCTGTGGTAAGGAGATCAATCACTGTTTTGGCGTGATCCATTCTTCCNGCNGCATTCAAACGGGGCCCCAAAGTAAAACCTAGCGTTTGGCCGGTAATNTTTTTATCGGGGCCAANGTCCGCTACTTCACANAATGCTCGGATACCCAGTCGTTGACGCTTATTAATCACTTCCAATCCTAATTTTGAAAGCACNCGGTTCTCGTNNACCAAAGGAACCATNTCAACAACCGTACCAAGAGCNACAAGATCAAGNTGCGATACAAGAAATGNATTNAATTGGCCNNCCATCAACCCGTGAGCGAGCTTAAACGCNAGTCCAATTCCAGCTAAGCCATCNAATGGATATTGGCTTCCTTCCAACTTGGGGTTAATAATTGTGTGTGCTGNNGGAAGTCCNTTGGGGGANGGAAGGTGNTGATCAGTAATAATTGTGTCAACACCAAGCGAATTTCCAAANGCTACCTCNGNAATAGATGTAATTCCACAATCAACTGTAATCAGGAGGNNGCATCCTGCGTTTGCTATAGANTGGATAGCTTCCTGATTTAAGCCGTANCCTTCATCAAAACGGTCNGGAATATGGCATTCAACAGAANAACCAAGATAACGGAAGGTGTTTATCAAGAGCGAAGCAGCTGTAGTTCCGTCAACATCATAGTCACCAAAAATCCAGATTTNTTCATTTGTGTTGAGGGCTGATTTAATGCGNTCAACTGCATCTGACATGCCAGGTAACAGANATGGCGAATGGAGATCATTCTCGGTTGGATNCAAGTAGGATTGGGCTACTTCAGGGACTTCGATTCCTCGGCTAACNAGCAATTTGCCCATTAATTGNGACACACCAAGTTGCGANGCTAGACGAAAGCTCGCTGCAGTATCGAACTCTTTGCTTTTCCATATTTTTCGCATCATATNATGGAAATGTGGGACTAAATTGCCTTAGGAACGACGATTGATTAANATACCACTTCCAATTAAATTCCCACCTGCATCNCGTCCAAGCCGAATTCGTGATGGAGAGGTTGTAAATGAACGTTTTCCGATTGCGGTCTCTACCTGAGAACTCCGAGAAGCTTGGGTAGCAACAACACGAGACCTCTGAAAATCAATCATTTCCAGTCTGTTCATCTCACCAAGTTTCTGGGTTTCCATGAATTAAGCTCCACTAGTAATTGAATAATTCAAGCTGCTGAACGGATATTGGTTCTAGTATTGTGAAGATCGAAGCATGCATACTGATTATCATGCATAATTTGTGTTGCTACTGCCATTGCTTGCTTTTCATTCATGTAATCGTCGTCAATTTCAGCTTCAAGCGCTTTTTGAATCTCTCGTCGAGCCTGAAAAGCATAGGCGACACTACTAGTNGCCCAACCGGTATCACCACCATAAGTAAAAATCTTGTTAATCGGTACTGCATGAATAAAGCGCCGCAGAAAATCGCGAGAGCTATAAGGATCTATGCTCCACGCCCAACACATGTCTACCCAAACGTTGCTGTAGTGCTTAGCAANAGCAACCAGTTCATCACTATATGGATACGCNATGTGCATTAANACAAATTTAGCCTCTAAATATNTGGCCAGTAAACTGCACATATTTCCAGCGGGAATACGACTGACTGGCATTCGGTCACTTCCTGCGTAGTAACCTGTGTGNATCTTGAATGGCAGGTTATATTCAATTGACAAGGCAACTCCTTGAGCCCACGCCCAGTCGCCAAGACAAAGCCGCGTTTCTATATCAATTCCCTCTTCTGGTTTCCTCAGAATATGATCCAAAGCTTCTCTAGCTTCTTGATCACTTCGCTCAACCCAGTTCAATGTCCGGTTGTAGGCATGTTGGGATTTGACTGCAATAGCAATTGGTGCATGCTTGGAAAAAATCGCTTCCATTCCTTGTTTCAACGTTGCTAAATCGGTTACTTCAATTCCAACCTCTTCATGAATCGACTGAGGATCAACTTGACCATTACAAAACCCCGCCCATGACAGATCATACAGGAAAAAATCAGGACCGGAATCATCTGGATAACATTGCCAGCAAAAATCATCCGTCTGTACATGATCTAGATTCGCAACATCGTGCAAAAGACGGTAACGCTCACCTGGCTTTTGAAGGTCTCTGTTCTTGTCTTGTGCTGCGGCTAGACTTTCACCTGTTATTTCATCTATGCCATAGACCTCAGAAGCAATAATTCGTACCGCTTCACCATAACCGGTAAACTGCGTGGCTTCCCAAGCCTCTCTGATACCGCTAAAACGAGCAATAATGTCCGGGTTAGAGCTATCCATTAAATCTTTCATAGCTTGGCCTGAAGCACCAGCTGTATGCAAATCTGCAGGGACATAATTACCAAAAAGATCCTGCAGAATATCAGGACCATTATTCAACCACTCGGGTTCCTTTCGCAAGTGTTCATGCGTATCAACCAATTTTACGGATTGAATATGGTTTGAAAGATCTGTTGTCATGTTATACCTATTCTTCCTATTTTGATCACTTGCTGATTTGGGATACATGCCACCAATACAATACCCACATAATATCAGATTATATCAAAATCCAGGCAGAAAGTCAACCTTGTTACAAGTGTTAATAATCGTATCAAGGATAGTTTTCGATATCTGGGGTNAAAAATTGCCTTTTATACTGCCACATGCTACCTTTTGTTTGTTTGCATTTCAATCCGCCAGTCAATTCGTCTGCAATTTTGGTGGNTACTNGCACCTATGNTAAGNTGTTNATCTTGTTANTTAAGACTACTACNATTAATTAACATTCTAGCTCGATTTGATGGTAAGACCGTAAGGTGGATCTGTGTTTGTTGCTATACTNGCTGTGTCGATTGTTCTGGCAATACTAATTCCGATTCCACCAATTGTTGTCGATTTTCTGATTATTTTCAATTTTGCATTCTCGATTTTGATCCTGATGCTGACAGTCCTAGTTCCGAAACCAACTGATTTCTACGTTTTTCCTCCGCTCTTGCTATTAGCAACAATTTATCGATTGTCGCTAAATATTGCATCTACACGCTTGATTTTGCTTAGTGCTTCACAACCATTTGGTGCGGGACTGGTGATTCTCACTTTTGGCACTCTAGTGACTAACCAAAATCTGGTTGTTGGATTCATCCTTTTTTTGATCCTGCTTACGATCCAACATATGGTTGTGACCAGCGGTGCTGAACGGATAGCAGAAGTTCGCGCGCGATTCGCGCTAGAAGCGGTTCCCAACAAGCAATTGTCCATCGATGCGGACCTGAACGCTGGGTTCATTACCACGAATGAAGCTCATGACAAACGGCGAGCAACAGTATCGAACAAGAATTCTATGGAACTATGGATGGAGCCACCAAGTTTATTAGAGGCGATGCTATGGTGGATGTTATCAGTGTGGTTGTAAATGGTCTTGTTGGTCTGCTGATTGGAATTGGGCAAGATGGTCTATCAATTGGCCAAGCATTACAAACCTACACAATTCTAACCATTGGTGACGGATTAGCTTCGCGGATACCAGCGCTGATACTATCAGCCGCTACTGGTTTTCTGATTGCCCGCAGTCAGGTGATAGCAAGATAAACAGAGCTACTACGAATGGCCATTCTGGTGGTGATGTCGGAGCAGATCAAAACCGAAATCGTCATCCAAGTGTCGCCATATGGAATGGATGTGGTTGGCATCGTTTTGAACATTGTCATATTCAGCAAAAAACGAATGTCCATGCAGGCGATAATAATGTGGTTGACCGCGTTCTTCACCACCTGCCCAAGCAAAGTGAATGGAGTTAAGATCAGCATGTTGTAATTTCTTTCTCTCAATCCCCGCCAGTTGATCTGGCATACGATCAATGTACTCATAGATCAGATCCATTGTCATTTGGCGCTGTTCGGTGGATAAAGATTCGATAGCGATTCCTTCCGCGTATTGAATTTCGACCTTAGGATTATCTCGAGTCAAAATATCAGGTGGAGCATCCGTATTAATGACTGTTTTTGAACGCTGATCAGGAGTTAGGGATTTGAGCAGCAAACGAGCTAAATCCTCTTCTACTGACAAAATCCGAAGACCTTTATGTTCTCCTTGCTTGACTTCACCGGGATTAGAACCAAAAAATGAAGGATTAGGAGAAATAAGTTTGCCATTGACAATCGTAAAATGAAGAGAAACATGATGGCCTTCTACCCGCCATCCCCAAGGCTGTCTTCCATCTGGGTCACCGAAAACGGTAAAAAAGTAAAGCTCTGGTCCACGCGGGTGGTTATAGGTTCCTTGTTCTCGCTCAATATCGCCTAGAATTGTTTCTAAATTTATGATTGCGGTCGCTTTTTGATACCCTTTCTTACTTAGCCCGGTTTCTAGGAGTTTAAATGCGGAATCCTGTTGTTTCTGGCTCATTTCCTGGATCAGCACGCCCTTCCTCTCAAACATATCAATCGGAACAAAATGCCATCGGAGTCTTTCTCCTTGATCGAATGGAATTTCTGCTTTTCGGCGGAGGGCAGGACTCAGAGTTTCAAGGAATCGCACACAGGCTTTGGACATCTCCTCAACTGTTTCCAAAGCTGGAATAATTAGCGGGGTTACTTCGTATTGGTGATGGTGAGTATGTTCTGCCATTTGTAAAAGCCTCCTGATTCACTTAGTAGATGAGATG
>PBXZ01000203.1:0-9201 GCA_002729415.1 Candidatus Poribacteria bacterium
AGTTCCTGCAATTGGGCCAAAGGTTCGATGCGGGTGGAACTGAAGCCTATCTCCGCCAACTTTCAAATCTTCAAAAATATGAGTAACATTTTTCCCATCAGAATGAGCAATCAGAGCGATATTTCCGCGGAGCCGATTAGCAGACATGCTGGTCAATTCACGTGCACCGAGCAATTTCCCGGCATGTTGGGACCACACTGATAAGCGAAGTGTGTAAAGGCCATCAGATTGAGGAATTCCTTCCAAATTGAGCACCATCCGGTGGTATCCCAGCCGAATCATATTTTGAACGATGGTTTGTTGTTGATCCAAAAGTGGAAATGTTGACTGAGTAAGAGAGTGTGCCATATCACGAAACGATAACCCTCCTTCACCAACTGTTTCCACTACGGCTAATACACCACCACCTTTGCCTGAGCTATGATGAATCATGGCCGCACCACGGTGGTCAAGTCTCCCCTCTCCAGCACCAATCAAAAAACCGGCAAATCCCGCCTGAACTGAACCAGGAGAGAGTCGAATCACCACCTCGATTCGAAAGGATTCTGATCTNTCACTAAGATCATAAGTCAAAAGATGAGCTGTTCGACAAGGAAGATTATTACGNGNCTGACAAGTTAACGTNCCATTTTGCGNGGTCCAATCCTGTAAACGATTAGTCCAGATAGTGGGNCCAGCCCAATGTCGTTTTGGTAGGTNTTTCCAGTTGGCCGCCGACACCATGACACAATCACTTCGTTTATCGAANCGGGTAATTGNCGTTCCATCACTCCATTGNCTGGACGCCAATCCAANATGTGGGNAAATAAGCCANANACTAAATATCCAAACAGNAGAAAAGTACCCATGNNTCCNTTTAACAGATCTATCATGTTGAGAACATGAAAAACTTTTGAAAACACGACACAACCAGTATNTTGTNNCACATGGAATAATCNTCACAATTTCTCCTTTTCATTTACTTTCAAATGGATCATCTGCTTTATATTCAATTAGTTAATACGTTTTACTTTTGACTATCTCCNAGTTGGTAAACTGAGTATTGATTATTATCATATNTNTTAGATAAACCAAGCGATATTTTTGATGATAGGACCAGATAGGACGCTCCATACTTCTCTGCCAGTTTCTGGTATTCTGTTTTCCCTAGCTTATCGAAGTTCCGCCCGCCTGAGCTATCCAATCTCATGTCTTGCATTCGTCGCCACCATTCGTAAGAATACTCAGCATCAAAATACTGTTGTGTGCCGTCTTTCCATTCACCAACAATTGGTCGCTGTGAAAAAATCCGAAAGCCGGTCATATATGGGGGGGTCAAGAACAGATCAGCTTTTCTGGTGTTTTTTCGCGCCCAAGTNTGAACACCACGCCAACCTTGGCTATCGCGGTCTTCAGAATGAAATCCTNTGTAAGCCGATGGAACGATATAAATTATAACCAACAAAACCGTAATCACGAGGACGGATAATTTGTGAACTAAATTCATTAAATTGGTAAACAGTCCTATAGTAATAGCGGCACAGATNGTATAGACCAATAAGCGATCTTCGAAAAAAGTTTGGATCAAACTAATGATACTGTTCAAACTGAAACTGGCAGGAAAACTGTCGTGAGGCGATAAACTCCTGATTAAGATCGCTACCAAGGCGAAAATTGAAATCCAAAGGAGCCGGCTAGAATAGCTTNACGGGCTTTCCTTACCCATTTCATCATTTGGTTGTTTATAGCTCCTGTTGTTGTTCCTAACAAGGTTTTCAGCTATGACGGCCAATATAAGTCCCAAAACAAGTAAATTGAAATTCGATGGCAGAAATAGAGAAATGAAAATAATGGCTGTCGTAACTTTGTGTAAAACACTTTTTTGCCAGCAGTGATAAAGATAATTNGAAATATAAATCACACAGAAGATTGTCAGGAAATTGGTACTACGGAAAAGCTGTCCCCGCAGTACAGATTTGACCGGATAGTATTCAGAAAATATAAGTCCAATTACGCATAAGCCTCCTATGGCTAGAACAAAGGCCAGCATCTTGCGATGAGACTCAAGTCTAGGGATATAAATAAATGATAATGCTCCCGTGGCTAGAAACAGCAAATAATTGACGTAGTGTGCGCTCGACCAAGAAAGTGGAAAGCTATGATGAGAAGATCGGACTCGCAACAACCGTATCCATTCATCAGTCATTTCACCGTGGGTCGAAAATATCCAGATAATGGTTGGAGAAGCGAAGAGAACAAGCNTACCGACGTATTTCGCTAACTGTCCGAAATGAATCTTTTTTGAGACAACAGAAAATAGCGAGTAACATAACAACATGCAAACCGCATGGCCCGCAACTAAGGTATGAAAATTTAAACTGANACCTATGATTGTGTAAGCTATAGCATGCTTTTCTTTAAGAAAAAGATAGATNGCCATCAATACGAATGGCAAAGTGAGGAATGACGGATACAGACCAGTAAAATGAATTGAACTACCGCCTAATACAATTTTTTTGGTGGACATCAATATTACACATAAAATCGCGCTCGTTTCATCAAATAGCAGCTTTGAAATGTAATAAAGGATGGCGAAATAGAAAAAATAGGACAAAATATGGAGAGAGAAATAGAGCGACTCTATGTTCTTAATAATTTTAATCAGAATTGTCATCAATCTAGGAAAAAAGCTTACGTATCCTTTTGCCGTATCTAGCATCGGGTCACCTGGATACAGAGTTGGGTCCATGATACGATTCATGATAGAAAACTGAATAGAATGATCAGATACACCAAATTGGTAACCATGCCAAAGAGGTTGAGCCACAGCAAGCAGAAAAAGAGTGGTCAAAGTGTGGAATGGAATGCGTCTTACCTGAGCCAATTGCATAGACACCATACCCATCATGCTGACTTTAAGATCTTTGTTATCCATTATTCTCCATTTTATCTAAAAAGTACTTAACCTCTTTCAAAATTGTTTATTACTGATAGCCCAACGCTTGATCCCTATATACATAAACAAGCCGAAGGGGGGACAAGAACTAAAGGAAATTCATGGCTATTCAGGATCTTTGTTAGAATTTTCTCGGGTTGTCCTAACAAAAATAACCGACTGTTTTGGATGTGAAATTAGGACATATTTAAAAGAGATAATTACGTAATCAACTCAATACTGGAGAAGAAGAACATATATAGGGCTAGGAATAGTTACTCTAATTTTTGGCCATGCCATTTGTTTACAAAAGTATACTGACATGTTAAAATAAGCATATATCTAGTTAGGAAATAAGTTATCCAATTTAAGCAATAATCGGTGAAAGTATTGATCATGCGATTTTCGTTTCTCAATGTGTTTCTGATAATCGACGACCTTTTGAAATCAATTGTAGCAGCTAAGCCATTAATGCAACACTCATAAATATGTAAGGAGATATATAATGAGTCAAGAACTTGAACTTCACGGCACACTACAGTTGCGCTCCGCGACATTAGAGGATACAGAAGGGTTACAGACTTACTGTTTTCCCGACCAATCCGTTCAGGAAGTAACCGACCACTTGACAAAGGATTTAGAGAAGAGCAGTGAAGATGACGTCTATCGTATTGTAGCTGAAACAGGTGGTCATCCAATTGGACAAATACGCATCGAACGAAGTGTTCTTGAAAACACCACTGCAACCATTGGGGACCTGAAGGTGTTAGCGCCATTTCGGGCTTTTGGCGTATCGACTATGTTGGTAGAATACGCAGAAAAACTAGCAAAGGACAATGGTGTTCAATCTCTTGAGATCGAACTATCAGTTTCTGACCGATCGGTTATTGAAGCCTACAGGAAATGGGGATATAAAGAACGTCAGACAATTGTTCTGGAAAAATTCTTTAATGGGACTCAAATGGAGGAGGACACTGACCCAATCGTGGACCCGGATCAAGATGAGGACGCAGATCAGATCGAGTTTGGAGTCAGTGAATTCAACACTGATGAAGACGCAACAGACGTATAGATTCCCACATTGCTGACAGGTGTTTTTCTACCTTTATCAAGAAAGTTCTACTTTCTTGATAAGGTTGGAAAAGGATCATTTTTCAAATCCAGCCTGTGCCGCAAAGTTATGTTAGAAGCATATAGCAGAGTATCGAAGGATGCATGTAAATTCTCTCTACCAGCATGTCAACGAATCGAGAAACAGCTCTGTCAACTCAGCCGCATTTGCTGGCTGAGGTGACAGCTTGGTTACCCGATGTTGTGGTAGAGTGCCAGCTACGAGTTGGTCAATATCCGCTTTGACGTAACCAACCTCAGATAAGCCATTAGGAATACCCGTTTTCTGCATTAGTTTAATAATTGCATTGGCCAGTATCTTACCTGCGTCATCGGGATCCGCTCCAGAAATATCGGCACCCATCAATTCAGCCGCATAAAGGTGCAACTCGGGGTTAGTGGATGCGGTGAAACGAAAGACTGCAGGGGCATTAAGGATAACCGACATTCCATGAGGCACGATTGGGTGTGGGCTTGGGAATCCATCAGGAATGTAGTCTCGAACCATCCCTGCCACAGGATAGGACATACCATGTGGCAAATGAACACCGGCATTACCGAACCCAATGCCGGCGAACGTGGAGGCCAAAAGCATTTGCGCTCTGGCTTCATCATCAGATGGACACTCGACGGCACGAATAAGATTTTTAGAAACCATTTCAATTGCACGGGAGGCCCACAGGTTGCTAATTGGGTTCGAACCTTGGTAGGCAGGTCGATACTTGGGACTCTTAGGTGCAGGACGTTTATCAAAAGATAAAGCTGTCAAAGATTCCAACGCATGGCTCAACACATCTAGTCCGCAGCAAGCAGATACGATTTTGGGAAGTGTCCGAGTGTTATCTGGATCTACGATTCCCATGGATGGCCGTAGTGATCGATGGGCTATACCTGTTTTAACATGCATTTCCAGTAAGTCAAAAATAGCCACTCCAGTTGTTTCACTGCCAGTACCAGCAGTGGTGGGAATAGCAATTGACGGTTGGAGTTGCCCTGGTACCGGTTCGCCCTGCCCAATTGGCGAGTTCACATAAGTTAGAAAATCTGCTGGATAGGTAGCATAAAGGTTAGCAGCTTTAGCTGTATCCATACAGGATCCGCCGCCAACTGCCACGTATCCATCGAAATTTCCATCAACGGCAAAGTCAATCGCCTGCTTGAAAGAAACATCTGTTGGTTCAACACGAACTTGATCAAATAATATCGCATCAATCCCAACGTTGCTCAGCGCTGTCAAAGTAATTGAAACAGGCTCGCTATTAGACAGATTGGGATCGGTCAGTACCATCACCCTTTTGCCACCCAGTGCGTACATATCATGACCAACTTCATGCGTTGCTCCAAAACCAAACTTTATTTGGGAGGTATCCATGATAAATGCAGTTTCAGTTGTCATTTTCTTTCCAGCTAATGCATATGAGAATTATTGGCGATGCTAATATAAAAGCTACGACCCGTTTAGAAAATCACTGATTTTACTATGCGGTTTTCTTTCGAACTCCGTGCACGACCACCCAAATCTACAATGATTGCTTTCACATATTCCTCCGAAATTTTCTATTGGCTTGTATGAGAATCACTCTCTGTAGTAGCGCCGGAGATTTCAGAAGGGTTAAATGTTTCTTCAATCCTGTTCTTTGTTTCTTCATCATCTACACGGTCTTGGATGTCTATTAATACATCTTCAATCCTTTGATGAAGATGATCTTCTTTCACTGATAACATAGTGATAAGCGGTTCGACAGCTTGATGGTTTCTTAATTTCGCCATTGCTTCAAACACATATTGGCGGATCCACCAGTCTTCTTCATCTGCCAATTGGCCTAAAGGAGGCAAGGATTCTTTCTCACCCAAATTCAATATTGATTTACAAGCACTTCGTCGGACAGAGACGTCTTCATCTTGTAACAAAGCCGAAATCGAATTAATAGCGTGATGATACTGTAACTCCAGCAACGACTGGCAAGCTGCAGCACGAACTTCAGCCACTTCGTCATCAAGTTTCTTCTCCAGCACTTCAGCTATGTTTCCATTCCCAGATGTCGTTAACGCCCGACAAGCATATTGACGTGTGAGGTGATTTTCGTCGTTCAGACAACTTAGAAGGGCTTCACAAGCACGTGTGTCGCTGAAGACAGTCATTGCCCTACATGCAGCTAAACGTACAGACGGACTTTCGTCATTAAGCTTCTCAATTACTGGTTCGACTGCTGAAGTGTCACCGATTTTGGTTAATACTTCAATGACACTGGTACGAACAGATGCATCTTCGTCATTTAAAAGCACGATCAACGGTGAAATCGCTTGCGTGTTTGGAACTGCTGCCAGCGCTTGACAGGCAGCAGAACGAACATGAGCACTCTCATCACTGAGCATTTGTATCAATCGCTCACTAGTCACTTCAGATTTCCAATGACCGAGTGTACTACAGGCTTGTCGTCGTATCCATTGATTTTCATCTTGCAATAAATCAATCACTGGATCGATATCATCCTGGATTTCAAACTTTGCCANTNCCCGGCATGCTGTTAAACGTACATGATAATCTTGATCCGTTAATCGAGCAATTAAGGGTTGAATTGATTTTGGATCTGCTGATTGAGCAAGTGATTCACTAGCATANCAACGAACCCAAGGATCACTATCATCCAGNAAATGAATCAATTGNTCAATCATATCTTCGACTGAAGTNAGGGTCAACAAGGTCTCGGTCGCGTGGCGACGAACCCATTTATTTTCATCCNCTAACATTGACTTNAACGGTTCAATTGTTTCTGAATAGCTGCTGTCTNTCAATGANCGACAGGCTTGAATCCTAACCTCGCTATCCTCATGGTTTAACTGTTCGATCAGNTGATTAAGANCACTTTCCATGTATTACCTTCTCCTTTTCAGGATTTTTTTATTGATTGTCTTCCANGTTTATACTGACATTTTCCCTTTTATGGCTTTATGGAACTGGTAATTGATAAGCTTNAAATCCTTCATTGTGAATGCATCTATATCCTTGATTTTAGGATTAATCCACAATTCAGGTAATGNGTATGGATCCCTNGATAACTGTATCTTGACTTGTTCAAAATGGTTATGATATATATGAGCATCACCAANNGTATGNATAAAATCACCTGGTTCGTGTTCGGTAACCTGAGCAACCATATGTAANAGTAANGCATAACTCGAAATATTGAATGGCACNCCTAAAAACATATCACATGACCGTTGGTACATTTGCATTGAAAGTTTTCCNTTATCAACATAGAATTGAAAGAATATGTGGCAGGGAGGCAATGACATTTGGTCGAGTTCTCCCGGGTTCCAAGCGGTAACTACGTGCCTCCGGCTATACGGTTTTACCTTGATGTTTTCAATGACAGCTTTCAGTTGATCGATAGCAATATATTGCTGGTCAGGCTCAGACCAATGTTGCCAACTTCTCCATTGAACACCATAAATCCGTCCAACATCGCCGGAAAATTGGGCATGAGGTTTCCAAGACCCTGCTTCTGCATTTGCTTCCCAGATAGTTTTCTGGTTGTTTAGAATTTCTTTAAGTCTATTATTATCACGGCTTCCCTCTATAAACCACAGCAACTCGCTCAGACAAGCTTTCCAAGCGAATCTTTTAGTTGTTACAACTGGAAACCCACTGCTCAGTCTATATCGATGCTGCATTCCAAACAAGCTGCGAGTACCTGTTTGGGTTCGGTCAGGTCGGTCAATGCCTTCATCAAGGATCTGTTGTAATGCAGAAAGATACTGTTTCATGTCACTCTCTGAAAGATCTGAAATGCGTGTTTTGGGTGTTTTTCTGAGGCCTCAATAGCTTTTTGATGCAACATCTCCGTATCTTCCAGCAAAACCTCGATGTCTAGATAGGTATCACCAGGATAATCGCTGTAGATCCGTGTGATATAGAATTTCTTGGTAATCGGCATGGTAGATCGGTAAAGTTGTGCTCCTCCAATAATGAAAATATCTCTAGTAGGATACTCCTGTTGCAAATCAAGAATGCGCTGATTCACATTACCTGCGATTACAGCGTTTGCACTTGTTATCTGATCCCGACGAGACACCACGACGTTTACCCGGTTTGGTAGTGGCTTCACCAAACCAAGTGAATCCCAGGTCTTCCGGCCCATTACAACGACGTTTCCTTTGGTCTGTTTTGAAAACCACTTCATGTCCGAAGGTAGATGCGGCCAAGGTAATTGATTCTTATTACCAATAACACCATTATTGGCAACAGCGCAAATCATTGAAATCATTCATCTAGCCTTATTATCTTCAAAGTTAAGGTTATTCAAGCATTCACTTTTTAAGATGGTCTTTATTATAGTTTAATTGCTTAAATTAGACAAAAAATTTCTTGTGGCACTTATTTGAGAGAATGGAGGACGGAAAAGCTGCCAGCTGAGGTGATGATGTTGAAATAATAAATAACAAGGATGAAAACACAACGATCAATAGAAGAAAAGACACATTAGTTCTTCAGTTCACTGAACGCCTTAGTAAACGACGGTAACCTATAGAAGAGATTAAACAGCCTTGGTGGAAACGCTGGCGCCGTTCTATCGTCTCTGACTAATGATCCCCAAAAGATTAGCCTATCTAACTTATATGTCTATCGCTCGACAATCCTGCCATTAATTGTCATACCGCATATCAGGCTCTGAATAAGCCTATTCCCCCTAATGGCATTAATAACCTACAGCAAACATAATATAAAAGTATATTCATAGATGTAGAGTTATCAAGCTAATGCCAGACTAAATTGACACGATCCTTCCTTCTTACGCTATAACAGCTAGTATGTAGTTCCTGAACTAACATAATTAAAACTCCCACCTGTGAAGTTTTGCATTTTACATGTGAGCTTTGATTACTATCCAATCATACAACCCGCCCATAAGCAGCAACCTGTTGTTGTGCTATACGACAGGCAGTTCTAGTTGTGTCCCATACCTCTTATAGCATCAATTTTGTATCTCACATCATGTGCATTAACAGCTATGCACTTCCTGAGCTTGCTGTCCTTTCTATTACACATTCCATAATCAACACATTGTACTTTGGAATATGGACAGATTATTTCATTAGGCAGTAGTGGGTCAGATTCCACATACTCTTGTTTGATATCAACAATGCATTTATAAATGGATTAACAAGTTGTTAGA
>PBXZ01000204.1:0-15885 GCA_002729415.1 Candidatus Poribacteria bacterium
CGCACCTGATTTTCCAGCTGTGTCCAAGAACTGCTCCCAGCGCTTAAAGTCTCCCCATCCCCAACAGCAGGCAATCCGTACCGGACGGGGTGGAATTGGATCACACTTTTGAAGGTCTATTTCCTCCCACCAAACCTTACCATTTGGACTAAAACGAAAGTAAAGCCGAATCTCCACATCAACAGGTTGATCATAAGTGGAGAAACTATTTTCACCCACAATCTGCTCTCCTTCTCGCTCATAACTGAATATGCCATTATTAAAACCAGGTCCAAAAATGCCATGTACTAAATGCTGATTTAGGTCTTCTAAGTTCTCATATCGAAATTTCACTTTTAGTCTGTACGCTTGTTGAGCATCAAGATGTAGCTGCCGAGATGCATATCCAAAACACGCATCTCGACCATTACCTGTTGCCATTAGGGCACGCCTACCGTGTTTTGTTTCAACTAAAGAGAAACTAGGTGCGATAACTTGTCTTGGCAACACCTTTGACCACCCCGTCGGCATCTCCCCAATTTTGCCGCTTGAAAAATCACCGTTTTTAATTAGGTTGCTTCGTTGCTCAATATTCATCTGTTTGTACAATTTGCTTTTTGGCTGTATCTGCTGGATTAGTTCCTTAGTGTAACTACGTAGGACGCAAGCTAGACCTTACGCTGTTGATCTCCAGATCATACCGCTCTCGATTTAAAAAAATACTGACTTTTGTATATCCGATATCACTTAGCATATCTAAGGCCTCTTCAAAGTCATCTGCCACTCGGAATGGATGATGGGCATCTGCACCGACAACTACTGGAATATTGCGTTTATGCATTTCCTCCAACATAAATCGTCCCGGATTCATCTCAGGCACCGATTTGTGTAGTCCAGAGGTATTCAATTCCATAGCTACTCCTGCAGCGGCGACCCGATCTAGACAATTGCAAATATCTTCCGCTATACGGCCTACGTTCCATTCGAGAGGATCAACACTTTTGACCAAATCAGGGTGGGATAAAGTATCGAATAACTTTGTTTCCGCCGCCATGGCTAAATGTTTGAAGTAGCCTCTCTGAAAAGCTAGAATATCGCCGTTAAAATAGAGATCTTTATAATATTGAAGATGTGGATGAACGGACCCAAGTATATGATGAAATTCCGCTATTTGATGTAGTTCTTCCAACCATGGTTCTATATCAGGCACGTAATCACTTTCCAATCCAAGTCTAACATCAATTTTATCACTCCACGTTTTTCGCGCGTATTCTACGATTGTCACGTACTCATCCAATTGATCCAGGTTCATACGCACGTTGGACGACCAACCGTTTTTCATCGGGTTGTGACAGGTAACAATAATTCCTTTTAAACCACGACGGTACGCAACTTTAGCATATTCCTCAGGCATCCCTGTCGCGTGCTTACACAGAGGTGTGTGCATGTGTGATTCATAGAATATTGGATTTATTTCCAAAACCTATTTCCAATCTTAGAATGGATTATTAATAGCTAAAGAGGAAATCCATTTTTCATAATAGACATGTCGCCGATGGTCATTCCAAGCAATTTATTATGTCTGAGAAGCGACATTCCATACTGAGGCTCTAAAGGCNANCATTATACTATATCTCGTCCTCTAGAGAGTTGAATACTCCAGTTTCTTTAGCAAAATGGAACACTGAGATCCCAATTATGAAAAGTAATCTAAGCCTCATCCGCAGGTGAAGGCACATTGTCTTGACAATAAACGGATCGAAAAAGTGTCTGGCGTTTGAATGGCATCCTAGATAAATGCTCCGGATGAGGTTCCCACCGATGCCANTTGTTCCCTATGGTATTGTAACAATTAAATATTGCAACNCGATCGAACTGTCCATCAGTCCACCGAGCACCAGTATGGGTAATAGCCTCAGTAAAAAACAGGACTGTTCCCGCTGGACAAGAATAGTTTTCCCAAAGCGGACAGTCACGATCTTTTGTTGAAACTGGGGTNGGAAAAGCAGCTTTATGACTTCCACTTAGAAACATCGTGCCTCCACATCCTTTTTTAACAGGATTTAGCTCCCANACTACGCGCGTAAGTCCGCTGTGTACTTTATCATACCGCAAATGATAAGTATGGGAATTACCAGGGAAATTCAACANACCACGTCCGCCATGAGGGCTAAAATTATCATGACCTTCAGACCGAATTGTTAGAAAAGAACCTTCAAATCGAAAACCATAACAATCTTCACTCGCGTATCCAGAGGCTACAAATTCATTCATAAACCCAACCACCAAAGGATGGTCCGTAAGCTTTTCTAAAGGCCCACCGATTGATGACCTATGGTATTCAGGAATTNCTCCCTTNTCTCNTTGCAATCGATAGCAAAAATCACGCATCTCCGATATGTCGTCATCGCTTAACATACCAGGAATCGCTATCCATCCTTTGGTATCAAATACGTATTTCTGATCTTCGGTAAACTCAACAACCGGCTCTTGGTCNGCATTAGTTACAGGCGCANCCATAAAAGTCTTCCCTTCTGANTNTTTTTCTGATTTTAACGATATTTTTTTAAATTCTCTTGAGACGACAAACCAAGTACATCACAAGATCTAANCACATGACAGATAACATTTATCCCAGCTATGCCGACAACATGGAAGACACCAAATCTATCAATTCGAATTCAAGAACCAACTGACACCATTCAGCGAGATCATGACAACCCTTGCACAGGTACGAACTCCATTGGAACCTAGGCTTTTCACGATGGCTTTCTATTCTCCAAAACATCCATGATGTAATCTGGATGCAAGCCAATAATCCGTGATCGAACGACAATTTCCATTCTACTTCCACTCAGGGGCATAAGCATTGTCCATCGGCTGATAGCCAAGAACACGCCGTGTTTCACTCAAATCCCATTTCATGCCTGAGTTGTCAGACATAGCATTTAGGACAGCAAAAGACACATTTTCCGCCAAAATTGCTTTCTCAACAACTTGGCAGTAATCTTGATTACTCAACCACATCTTTTTACCCCAATCCCCCATGTGATCACCAGGGCGGTTCTCTCCTGATTGTGTCCAACCAATTCGTAGACTAATGAATGATAACCCGTGTCGTTCAGCATAATTCTTACCGATTCGTTCACCCATTAGTTTAGTTGCACCATATGGATTGCCAGGATGGGGTGGCGTATCGGGTTTCAGGGTCTCATCTTGATCCTTATATCCACCCATGGTATGGTTTGAACTAGCAAAAATAAAACGTTTAGCTCCGTAAGCTAACGCTGCTTCAAAAGTATTCAATAAAAGATCCATATTTAGCCTAACAAGTGATTGCCAGGTGGCTCCCGGACTTGGGTCTGCTGCCATGTGAACGATAGCATCAACATCAGTGAAATGGACGGCCCATTCATCTTTATAAACGCTGAGATCAGCTTGTATAATCGCTGTATCGTCTTTCGGGTTACGGCTCATCAGAACCAGATCATAATCGCCCTGTTCTTCGAGGTGACACCGGATCTTTTTACCCAAGTTCCCCATTGTTCCAGTAATTAAAACTTTTTTTCGATCTGACATATTCCTTATCCTTTAAATGGTATATTCAATAAACTCCTTACTCTGACATACACACCAAATTCCATGGCTGAAAAGATCTATTCGACCCATAAGCATAATCCTTAAGCTACCAGTCAAAGATCTGTCTCACGCGTTTGTTTTGTTCTTTGAAAGCATAGGCTTTTCTAGACATTTTGGAAATCAATTAACGTCTGACGATAAACTTCTGGTACTCCAATGTCAAAGCGCTTACCTTTGACAAGGTAACCCGAAAAATTATCCTCTCTCCGTAATTTATCTAGGCATGGAGTCAGCTGAAATTCACCTCTGTGACGGATATTGTGGGTAATATGCTCTTCAAGGTAGTCAAATATTTTTGGAGACAATACATATTGACCAAACACCGTCAGGTATTTTTCATCTTCCATGCCATCTACGTGTAGATGCTGTTTTGCATATGAAGCATCGGGTTTTTCGTAGAACTCGGTAACCGAAAGAATCGAGTCAGGATCCTGCCAAATGCCGGTTACACAACCGAACATATGCAGTTGATCTACATCTGTCACTTGTAAACCAACCACACTGTGGCCTGCTCGTTTGTAGACATCCAGAAGTTGTTTTGTACATGAAGATTGGTGATCAGAAGAATATAGGTGATCTCCCAACATCAACAAGAAAGGTTCGTTCCCCACCCATTCACGNGCACAATAAACAGCATGTCCAAACCCATCTTGAGTTTCCTGCATCACAAATGAAATACGATTTCCCAAGTCCATCAAGTATTGACAATACTCCTGATCTTCCTTGGACAATTTGTTGAAATTCTCTATAGGAGGAGGTGTCTTGAAAAAGTCCTCAAAGAGTTGGCGATCCCCACTTTGGACAATAAGACAAATTTCTTCAATGCCAGAATTGACTGCTTCCTCAATAATTACCATGATAGCGGGTTTAGCTCTGCCGTCTCGATCAACAATTGGAAACAACTCTTTTTTAACAACCTTAGATGCCGGAAATAAACGGGTGCCAAATCCCGCTGCGGGGATAACCGCTTTTCTCACACGTTGTTCTGCCTGAATGACTAGTTTCAGACAGGACATACCCAAATCCTGTTCTAAGATTTCAATCACCTTTTCTTGATCTGCTGCATCTTTGACAATAAACTGCGCAGAACCATCACCCTGGGAACCAACCCCTTTCCCCCCAAGAATGTACGGCTGAATGGAGGCATAATTTAAGGTTCGATGCAAGATAGGAGCTGTCAGTTGTGATGGGCAAGCAGGTTGTAAGTTTTTATCAAAATCAGCTTGCGCTTCTTTCATCAATTGCCCAACACGTACCGCATCTCCCTGATGAAGAGCTTCATGGGCTTGACGCGTCATTTGAGCACTGGTACTGCCAAGATATTCTTGAACATTCTTCTGCAATTCATTTTCAGCAAAAGGATAACAATGATTTAATTGGTGTAGTATCTCTTTGGTATCTTTACTAGAGCCAAGATCAACNATAACAAAGAAAAGATCCTTAGCCACATTAAATTCNTTAACATCAATTCGGTCACCATCGAAGGTCATCATTACAGGACGGTTGCCATAGGCGCATCCTTGATCCATACGACCACACCGGGAAGGTGTGGTAATTTCCCCCAAATAGGCAAATTCCATTTCGCCCCGTACAGTCATCTTCAAATCGTACACACGATTAAAAGCACGGGCAACGAGAACACACGTGGCCGCGCTTGACGANAGACCTTTCTTTGTAGGCAGATCTGTCANGTAATTATCAATTTCNAGNCCNTGTACNTGATAGTGTGTNAGNATTTGNTANGCNACACCNGCAGCATANCTAAAAAACCCTCCATTNTCCGCTTCTGTCAGNANNGCTTNCCTTTCCATTGNTAGTTCAAAGGGNTCCAANCGNGTNCCATCANTNAATGTAGCATGAAGAATTAGCTTGGTTGGATGAGACGTTACATTGGCGTGAAGACCCTGATTTGTGCCAGTAATTATTGCATAACCTTTTTCTAAATCCGCATTGACACGACGGTAACCACCTGCCCAGTCGCTATGCTCACCGAAAAGACAAATTCTACCTGGAACAAAGATTTTCACAGTTACTTCCCCTCTATAGTAATTCTGTAGCCAGCTACTTCCAAAAATATTTTTTGGGACTAATTGATTGAGACCTCATATTATATCATTACTTAATTATTTTGTTCTGAACTTTTGGAAAATTTGGTAAAATATACGACAGAATTAGAAATAGTGACGATCTCGTTGGTCAGTTATGATAGGAATGTACATCGAGTGAAAGCTCAGGTACTTTTGCTAACCTTTCAAGAACTATAAAGTTATGTTAGGTCAAAAGGAGATCGGATTTCACCATCAAAATGGCTACCTGAGCGTTAACAATGCAATTTTGGACGACATCCTAGTGGAACTTCGTCAGGGAACCGATGAATTTTTGGTGAAATCCTGAGGGGGTAACAAAACGCGATGATGTTTGTGATTTGGATCCCGAGCATACATCCAACCCTCAGTATTGTGGACCCAGTTAATCAGTTCAGATATCCGCCATAACGACCACAAACTCAACAGGTCTAATCAGCTAGCTACATCGGCTTTACTTAATCGAGTATTGTGCACTGAATGCTTGTCCCTATGAAGCTCAAAGTTTGACGGAAAAGCCACTATATCGATAGATATTAATTAAACACAAAATTGAGAGACAAAGGCAAACAGAATTGAAAGCAGCATATTACCAAGGTAATAAATCCTTTTTCATAACTGATTGTATATCGCATTCGCCCAATACTGATGAAGTTCGTATCGATGTTTCATACTGTGGAATCTGCGGAACGGATATTCACATATACCGTGGGCATATGGCCGAACGGATCAACCCACCTCAAGTTATTGGGCACGAAATGTCGGGGACAGTTGCAGAAATGGGTGATGATGTTGAGGGGTTTCAAATTGGGGATCCGGTTGTTGTTCGTCCCTTAGATCCCTGCAATCATTGTCCCGCCTGCAAAGCTGGACACCTTCATATTTGTCAGAATCTGAACTTTATCGGTATTGATTCGCCCGGNGCATTTCAANCNTCTTGGAANGTATCAGCCCANNTACTTCATAGGNTACCCCAAGACATGAACATGGAAACTGCAGCACTNATTGAACCATTAGCNGTTGCTTGCCACGATGTNCGTCTTGGTCAAATCCGNCTAGGTGAAACAGTCGTCGTTATAGGAGGTGGNCCTATCGGAATGTTGGTCTCTTTNGTTGCTAAATCAAAAGGTGCGAGTGTAACACTAGCCGAAGTTAATCCATTTCGGCTTGACTTAGCANAANATCTGGGGATTAATGCGATTAATCCAGTAGAGGAANATCTAGAGCAGTACGTTATAGATATAACAGATGGTGCAGGAGCAGATGCGGTGTTTGAAGTTTCNGGATCAAAACGAGGAATAGAAGNCTCGACAGAATTGTGCCGAACTCGTGGACGTATTATTNTAGTAGCGATTTTCCCTGAACCACAGCCGGTGAATTTGTTCAAATTCTTCTGGCGAGAAATACNGATGCTTGGCGTCCGAGTTTACGAACCTGAAGATTATGAAGAAGCGATTATACTAGCCGATTCAAAAAAGATGCCTTTGGAGAAATTAATCACTTCTGTTCAGCCGCTGGAAGCACTCNCNGATGCTTTTCACTCACTAGACACAAACCNGAANAACCTAAAAATATTGATCAAATGTTCTGATTAATGAATGGGAGTTAGATTGATGNCTATACTTGACGATTTTCAANTAAATGGAAANGTTGCCTTGGTTACTGGATGCAGNCGAGGAATTGGNAAATCGATNGCCGTTGGTTTGGCAGAAGCAGGTGCCGANATCATTGGTGTTAGTCGTAATTTGGAACCTAATGGCAGCCAAGTTGAGAAAGAAGTTAACGNTTTAAACAAGGNCTTCCAAGGATATACTTGTGATTTCTCCAATCGTGAGGCACTATATGCCTTCATTAATCAAGTGAATGCNGATTTCCCTGTTATCGATATTTTGGTTAATAATGCAGGAGCAATTTTGAGGAAGCCAGCTGCNGAACACCCGGATGAATATTGGGACAAGATCATTGACATCAATCAAAACGCCCAGTTTATCCTCACACGTGAAATTGGCAAGCACATGGTNGAACGGAAAAACGGTAAAATCATCTTTACTGCTTCTCTTTTAACTTTTCAAGGAGGCATCACNGTTCCNGGCTATGCAGCTACAAAAGGTGCAATAGGTCAACTAACNATGGCATTTGCCAATGAATGGGCTAGTAAAGGCATTAATGTCAATGCGATTGCACCGGGATATATCACAACGGATAATACGAAAGCCTTACGTAACGACCCAGCACGAAGTAAACAGATTTTGGAACGGATCCCTGCTGGACGTTGGGGAGAACCTGAAGACTTTAAAGGAATAGTTGTTTATTTGGCATCTAAAGCTTCCGATTACGTTCATGGAAGCATTATCCTCGTTGATGGTGGCTGGATGGGGCGCTAGAAACAACAAGGGGAAATCTATGCCATCTGAAATGCCGTTCTCGTCAGCAGAAACCCTCAATCGATATCTATTAGATCATAGCTTTCGTCTCGCTTTCGATGGACACACTTTTGAGAAATGGCAAAATCAATTAACATCAAGTTTGAAAGAGTATCTGGGTCCTTTTCCAGAAAAACCTGTCCCGCTAAATTCCCAAGTGGTTTCGACTGAAAAGTTTGAGAAATTCACGCTCTACAAGGTGATCTATGATTCCCGACCAGATTCGTCTGTTCCCGCCTACCTGCTCATCCCACATAGACTCAAAGAAAAAAGTCCAGCTGTTCTGTGTATTCACGGTCATGTCCCAGAAGGTAAAGCCAATCTAGTTTTTGGTGATGGTCAATTCGGTGTTGCTTACGGGCGTGAACTCGCGGAACAGGGAGTTGTGACGTTGTGCCCTGATAATGCTGGAATGGGAGAACGCGCCCATCCTTCCGGTGGATGTGATTTTCTTTGGCGCCGTCTGAACTTGCTGGGGTATGACCTAACCGGTTACCGAGTTTATGACCTAATTCGTAGTGTTGATTATCTTCAAGACTTACCGGAAGTGGATGAAACGCGGATCGGCATTGCTGGATTATCCGGAGGTTGTTGGCTTGGAATCGTTCATGCCGCGCTAGATCGACGTGTTCGGGCTGCTATACTAAGCGGCTATTTCACTACCTTTGCCCAAACATCTTGGTTCGGACATTGCATTTGCCACCATCCAAAAGGGATAGGGGAACTCTGTGACATACCAGATATTGCAGGATTAATCGCCCCACGTCCGATCTTCGTAGAGTGGGGTAATCAGGATACAAGCCGTCCAGTACATCCTGCCTTCGAGACTACAAAAAAAGTTTATTCCGTAGCTAATGCTGAAGATCGGATTACTCTTCATGAATTTGAGGGAGGGCATGTGTTTTTAGGCCAGCGATCACTCCCTTGGTTAATTCAAGAACTATCAGGCTAGACTAGTATCTCATCTGAGGTACAAATCCACAGAATGAACACTAGAAAATAATTTTGTTGAAAGGATAATAATGGAACAATTGGATGATCCCAATAAATTACTAAAGGAACATATTAGTGAATTCAAAACACAGGGATTTACTGTTTTCCCGAAGACATTTGATGAAACATGGATGCAACGGGCACGTGAAATTTTCGAAGAAACTGTTAATCGTATTCCATATCAGGGAGATACTCCCCCAACAAATTTGATTAACTTGATTGAACATGNNCCACATCATACCCTTCAAGCAATCACAGTCCCGAAAATCCTAGATTTTGCGGAAGCGATAATCGGGCCATACGTTCAGCTTGAATCAATTACCTATAGACGTATACCTTCAATAAGTAAAGCAGAAGCTGCAAAACAAAGTAAAGGTGGATACCATCGGGATATGTTTGCGTTTTTCCCAGATGACGATGTATACCATCGCCCATTACTTTTTAATGCGATTGTTTATTTACAAGACCTGACAGATGAAACAGGGCCGTTGCGAGTTATCCCCGGATCTCACATGCAGGCATTAAGTATTCCGAGAGAAAACACGACAGCATATCCTGAAGAGAAAATCATTTACCTGAAATCTNGCGACGTAGTAATGTTCCACTGTAGTATGCTTCATGCTGGCTCTCCTAACATCTCAGNTAAACCAAGATANATTTATATCATCACCTACAATCACAGTTGGTTGAAATNCCGTGGTAATTATAACGGCCCTAATGCTCAAACTATTATTGAATTTGCGCGTAAAGAAAAAAATCGTCGNTTGCTTCGNTTANTTGGNGAGGATNATCTACTGTTTAATCGCGCGAATTCAGGTTACCAGTTACCAGACGAACAAATGTGGAAAAGATGGATCGACGAGGATAGACAATATATGGAAGCCCATAGCTGATCATAATTATTATGAAAGCTTGTTCCTTGATATTCTTCAGCTAACTNGATCCAATTCATGTTATCTTTAAATCGACCCATTTTATCTATAGGAATTGAAATGTCTCAAGAAAAAGTCAGATATGNAGAGCTGTTGCCGNACGAATTTCGACTTCGCTTAGNCCACANGCCGATAGCCTANTTGCCCCTAGGAACATTGGAATGGCATGGAGAACATCTACCACTTGGTTCTGATGCNATCATTAGTCAGGGNGTAATGATGGAGTGCGCTTGCCAGTTTGGCGGAATTGTCATGCCACCGATTCATTTAGGNCCAGACCGGTCAACNTTACAANAAAACAGCATACAATTACAGGGGATGGACACTGCNGACACAACCACACCACACCNTCAGTTAGATGGTAGTTGCTACTGGATTTCAGAAGGANTCTTCATGACTCTGNTTGACGCCATTCTGGAGCAGATCAAACGAGCTGGNTTTTTAGCTGTATTTGCAGATGGACATGGTCCNTCACGTGGATCTTGGGTACAAAACCTCGAAGAGCGTCAAGCACGCTTTGGNCTGAAACTGTTTGGCGTTACTAATGATTTTCGGGACACATGGCGAAGCCAGATGGATCATGCAGCGAAAAATGAAACCTCGCTGGTTATGGCATTGAAACCTGACTTGGTTGATCTATCACAGTTGTCATCAAACCGAGAAGTCTGGCCGCAAGGAGTTGGGGGGCAAGACCCACGTGATGCAACAGCTGATCTTGGTCNCAAATGGGTAAAAGCATCGGTNGAAACTGTCAAAAAGATGTTTCAGGAAGCTGGTGTTTAAGTTCTTTAANTTTTGAAGACATTTATATACAAATCAAGGNAATAAAGCATCAACATCTATCAAGANTTATATCCCCCTTCTGAATATATTTGAAGGAAGATAAACTATTAGCTTAATTTGGCTGAATCTAGTCTCAAATTCAGAATTGATTGATCGAGGACAAATTGATGAGTATAAACATTATTTACATCCATTCGCATGATACTGGGAGATATACTCAACCTTATGGTCATGCTATTCCAACTCCCAATATCCAAANACTAGCTGAAGAGGGAGTATTGTTTCGAAAAGCATTCTGTGCTAACCCAACTTGCTCACCAAGTAGAGCTTCGTTACTAACAGGACAATGGGCTCATAGTTGCGGCATGGGAGGTCTGGCGAATCGAGGTTGGTCCTTACCTTTCCCGGAACATCTGATTATGCATACCTTGAAACAAAATGGTTATATAACAGCAATGGCTGGATTCCAACACGCGGTGATAGATGTGTCCACAGCAGGTTACACCCGTGTACTTAGCCANGAGAACGAAAAGGCAGGAGCGGAAGAACGTGCAGTCNAATTTTTGTCGGAGACACACGATCAACCATTTTTTCTGGACGTTGGGTTTATAGAAACACATCGGCGAGGAGCAGGATTCGATAACCAACCGNCAGGAGAAGCGANAACAGATCCGCGTTACGTAAAACCTCCTGCTCCTTTCCTCGATACTCTTGAAACACGTCAAGATATGGCTGAATATATTGACGCNGCGAGAACACTTGATTACAAGATGGGACAGGTATTTGAAGCCGTCGATAGAAACGGCTTAACAAATAATACGATGATCATTTGTACCACAGACCACGGCCTAGCTTTCCCTAATATGAAGTGTCATCTTACAGATCATGGTATTGGTGTGATGCTAATTATGCGGGGGCCTAACGGTTTTACAGGTGGTAAGGTTATTGATGGAATGGTGAGCCAGATAGATCTGTTCCCAACAGTTTGCGAATTAACCGGTACCACCACTCCCTCATGGTTGCAGGGAACATCAATTACACCATTAATACGTGGAGAAGAGGAAATTCATCAGGAGATCTTCGCTGAGGTAAACTATCATTGCTGCTATGAACCTCAGCGTGCAATAAGAACCAGAAGGTGGAAATACATTCAACGCTATGATCAAGCAACCACACTAGCAATGCCCAATTGCGATGAGAGCATCAGCAAAACCTACATGATTGAACATGAATGGCACCAAAAGCTGGTGGAGTCGGAACGCCTATATGATTTGGTTTATGACCCTGACGAAACGAACAATCTTGCCTATGATAGCCAGTACCAGGAAACTCTGGAAGAGATGCGTCACAAATTAGGTCAATGGCGTCAAGAAACTGAAGATCCATTATTAGAAGGCTCGATCATGATGCCACCGGAAACTGCAGTGCTCAACGATCCAAACGACCTATCGCCGAACGACAAACAATATCCAGCTTGGGACATAATGGGCATTGAATCTAATTAACAACTTATCAATGATATGATGATGTCGGTACCACCATTATGTGAGGTGGTATGTTAGATTGAAATGAGTACAATCTATTTTACGTTCGTTTCGACTTAAATTAAGATGTCAAAGATCAAAACGTTTTTCTACGCTATTAACAATCAATTTGTAATTTTGACCGATTGAAAAATTGCCCTCAAGCCGAATGTTTTTTGTCATCTCTGTAATCACTTGAGCGCAAAATGCATCTTTAGGACGCCTTGTTGTTATCTCAACAACTACCAAGTTTTCTTCCCTACGTTGTTTTATCTGATGAAACAATGTGCAGCTATCAGACAAGTATCCCTGCACTGTAATATTAACCAAAGCTGGGATGCTCTTGGTAACTTGCAATGAAATCCCATTTACTGGTAACCTTCCTATTAGCCAAGTTCCATTTTCGTCAGACTCCAATTTCATTAAATTCCTAATTTCAAAGCCTTTCTCTTCATCGACTATCATTTCTACATAATCTACCGATCCCTCAAATGGATATCCATCATGCGGGTCATAACTTATTGAAATCTGGTGAGCATTTTCGTCATAGGCATCTTGAATAAAACTGAACAATCCATCAATTGTTTTATAACGATTTAGTTTGTTCACCTGGACAGGAACCTGCGTTTCAGTGTAAATAGCATTGCGAATTATCCCATCCTCCACTGTAATAGTAACAGGCGAAATATAATCATGTTCACAAAAACAAATCCAGCGGAAGTCAAATTGATAGTTATCCAGATTACCAACTTGCCACCTTGATTTATTGATGTTAAATTCGGATAGCGGGATAAAATCAGGATTCTCAACTTCCTCCTTGATAATCTTACCGATTTCCCCCTCATTAGTAGTACAACCGATAATTGCAAATTGGGATACGCAAAGAAATAACAGATATGCTGATCTTCTCATCCTAAATCCCCTTAGAGAGCTTGAATTGCGGAAGACACATTACTTGAATTGATGTCTTTGGCAATAAGCTATCTAACTTGCAACTATCATGTTCTTTCATAATAACAAAAAAACAGACCATCGCATTCGAACACGACATCGAAACCAAATTGATATTAAGCCAATTCTGATACTAGGTTGGATCTTAGTTAAATTTCGCCCCACTTCTTACTTCTAACGTTTGAGTTCAGCCCAAGCCGTGGCTAATTTCTTCGCGGAATCAACAGCCATTGGTTGGACACCTTCTCCTTCAAGCGAAAACGAATCAACCAGAAAAACTACGGTCTTGCCGCCCCAATTGTTCATGATACCCAAACCAATTTTCTTGACTTTCTTGATCTTGTGGGTCCAAGTTTTATTACCAATCTGCTTCCAGTCATCACCTGCCTTTTGCTTGAAATAGCCTGTAAACACATCCTTCTCTTTCTCTAACTTCAGGTGCAACGGCACATCGAATCCTGTTGGAAAATGCCCCTTGTCTTGCCATGCTCCTTGAACCATACTGCCGATCAAGGCTTTCTGTGGTTGATTGGCCTCTCCACCGTATAGCAAACAGGCGAAATCCATCTGTTCTTCGCCGAAAATAAACATTCCGACCCAAGCATCTACCGGTTTTTCCGGTTCGGAGGAGAAAATACCACTGACAATAAGATTTTGACTGCTAGCTGGAACATCCCTTTCTAACATCGCTTTGTCTGCAGTCATATGGTCCCATTTTCCTTTTGGGTTGGTCATTCTCAGGAAACCACCCTTGACTTCCGTTTTAGTTACCTTTTCACGCCGATCCCGAAATTCCCATTCATTAGCCAATGTTTTTCTTTCAAAATCGTCGGTCCAAACACCAGACAACGCTACCGGAACTAAGACCATGGTTACTGCCAAAATCATGACGATACTTTCTTTCACTATATTTCCCCTTAACTTATACATTGCTCACCGATATCTAAGTTTCCCCAAGTAGACGNNAACATTCCTACTTGGCGACATGGAAGCACTTCCTAGCACTTTTGCTAAACAATGTTGAAAATTCCTGACCATTCTATCACGAAAAAAACAAAAGTAGCTCGATATTCTCCATGTTTTAACTACCTACCTTACAAGATAAAAACATAAGCTAATATAATTACACAAATTGAGCAACCCGAAGTGCAACTCGATATGAAATGCTTATTTATCCTGTTCTAGTGATGTCCATCTCATAGTTACAAGCAAGGTTCTCTCCAAAAATCACCATCTACCTAAAACTTGCAATCTCTTAGGCCGAATGTTGCTTCCAATTCATATTGAGACCGATTCAGCAAAATTTCTTAAATTACCTTAGTGGACCGCCCACAAACGTTGAATAGTATCGCACGAGAAGCGAACTGACTCCAGCAAGGTTCTCCCTAGCCAACAAGAACAAAAAAGAATATCAATGTTAGAAAAAACTAGCAAAATGCTTGCCTTGGGAGAAACATTTGATTCATCAACTCACAAAAATGAACATGTATATTATGACAAGCCTATACCATTCAACATGCATCATTATGAATTGAAAAAAGCATGATGATCCTGAAGAGAACGTGAAAGTTGTGCGACACGATCTTGAACCGAATTCATGATAATCCCAGTCAATGCTATCCCTAATCGCATAATCCACAACAGGATAATCTAAGCTATCGAAATGAGCTAATATAAGGCAAAGGATCTATAAAAATCCCACCACTATGATGGTAGTAACTCTGGTTCAATTGAAACGTGCCTGATGTGGGCATCAACCAGTGCGCTTCAGATAAAGGGTAGTCGGAGACGAGCTGCGGCCACATAGCATAGTTTTGCGGTCCGTTTGATTCCATCATTCCGGTTTTAAGTCCAGGAAATATTGGGAGTCTGGCAGAAATGTTTTTATTCCATTCCACCAATATAGGAACACAGGCATTATCGGCCACAAAAGGGATTACTGCATTTTCAACTGAGGCATTTGCCATTTGGAACGCTAGTGACAAAGTTTTCCCGGCGGGTTTGATAGCTACTGCTTGATAACCTTGTTCGGCCTTGTGTTGTATATCCTTGATGGTGTGAAGACTTTCGTCTACAGCTAAGCAAACTGGTAAATCTGAGACATCTACAATCAAATGCTCAGCATAGGGTTCTTCGATTAAAATAATTTGATCAATACAACCAATATGTTCAGCGTAATCTATCAAACGCAAGATACCATCTTTCGTTTGATAGCGACCATTAGCATCAAGATAATAGGCAATTTTACTAGAGTCTGTCATGTTCGTACCATAATTCTGACAAATGTGGTGAATTTGCTTTAACCGCTCTAAATCCTTTGCCAACATATCCTTTTCATTACCTGGCTGACCGATCTTGATTTTAAGTACAAAGATTCTTTGTTCCAACAATTCCTTAATCTGAGACGATGGGAACGTATATCCAATTGCCGGTACAATGGCAATGCGATTCTGCCTGTTAGAAAGACTAGGAAGACAAAAATCTGGTATCAGTTTATCAAAATCCGTAATCTTATTCTGTTTAGCGTAAAGCATCCAGACTGCATTATCTAGACTCACCAACGCATTCAGTGTAAAAG
>PBXZ01000205.1:0-7286 GCA_002729415.1 Candidatus Poribacteria bacterium
GTCTTTAGGCAGATTCTTAAACTTAGCACCATTAATTTTGATCCAAACATCTTGTTTAAGTGCAATGGCTTTCCCGCTTTTCCCATTACTGAACTTTGCGCCTCCAACAATCTCGCCATTATTTTTGTATTTTGAACCATCTTCAATAATTTTGTTTCCAACATTATCAAAACTATAATAGATAGATAAGCTTGGATCGTTGAGATCAGCGTAAGTAACAAAAGCGAAACAAAATAACATCAAAACTGACAATAATAAGGAATAGAATTCCAGTAGTCTTATACTCTTTTTTTTATACATAATCATAATTATAACTCCAAAAACTCCGCTATTATATGTGTAAGTTTAATATTCCATTTTGCATCATGATGCCAAAAAAGGCAAGCGTATTTTTTGGATGTCTGCGAGTTTAGAGGACGAAAAATAATTCAGCTTCAATCTTTTTGAAACAAAATCAATTATGGAGTTTACTTGTGCTATTTTACTGAGCAGGAAAAAGCGGATGTACTTCTACCTCATATTTTAATTCAAGAACAGAATCATATACTTTAGAGAGATTTATTGCTAAATAGGACGAAACTCCTGGTTGAGCTCCATAACCAGTTGAAAAAACAAGTTGTTGTTTATTCAGAAAAGAAACGCCATTCCTGATGCCTTTGGGGGGCAAATAATTTAGGGGAGTATGACCAACAATCAGGAGGGAACCTCCAATTCGTTTCAGGAAAGTTTGAGTTTGTGAAGCTGTATATCCTCCGGCCATCGCAATCGATGGTCGACCCCACAGCAACTGATCCAGCACTTTTTGGCTAGGATGGACAAGGTCAGCAATATTCATGGCTGAAGGCGAGGTACCTGCATGAACGGCAACCATGCCGTTTTTTCCTACAGCGATGATAGGCAAATTAACCAGATAATCGTATTGTTCATCTGTCATACGTTCTATAAAATTAAATTGTCGAAAATAGCTACCTTGAGCACTTTTGTATAGTAGGTCAATCAATTGCTTTCGGTTACTGGCATCCATCCCGTTCTTTTTTAACATGGCATAGGCATCGGTAGCTGCTAGTTCATGGTTGCCTTTAAGATAAATTAGGCGTTCTCCTTTAATTCCAAGCTGTTGTTGAAAATGCCGAATTTGATCTACAATCTTCGCGTCTCCATCAGGATCAAGAATCGGTTCAGTCAGCTTATGATCTACAACATCACCAAGAATCAAGCCATAGACATCTTCCTCTGAATCAATTTTTTCAATTAAAGCTGTTTGTTTCAACCATTGCTCAAAGTGATGGAACTTTCCATGAAAATCTGTTCCAAGATAGACTGTCCCATGGTTAGGAAGGATAACTAACTCACCATCTCTAGTTAGGTGATTGGGGTAATCAGCCAACTGATTTATCTGTGTTTTTTCACTATCCGCACAAGTTAAAGACAATGAAAAAAAAGAAATTAACAGCAAAGGAACGGCAACAATCTTACGAACAATCATAATCGACATATAACAATAATTCTTCAGAGTTTAATAAATTGCAATTGGACTACCTGGTGAACCTGTTGCACCTTTAAGTTTAAGCGGTGTGAAGATAAAGGCAAATTCGTAAACTTTGTCTTTTGCCAATTCCTCAGTGATAATATTCTCAAGGTTATAAATACCATTTTGAGGAAGGAACAACTGATGAACAGGAAAAGATATAGACTCATCTGGATTTGGTACAACTTCAATTGCCCAATTATCTGCACAAACCATGANAATCTCTTGATCAACTAGGTATTTCCCAGCATCTAAACCAATCCCAGGTTCGCTTTCNTTGTAACGTTCATTATCAGTTATCCAGAATCTTCCCCAACCTGTATGAATCAGNACGACATCACCAGACCTAATGGTTGTTCCTTGCTGGCGAAGTGCNCCCTTCAAATCCTCGGCGGTGATTTCGTATTTGTCTTCTAAATATTCCACTCCTTTATAACTAACAACNTCAATCAAGACACCTCTCGTCACAATGGCNCCAACGTTCTCGACACCTAACTTAACAAAACCTTCTGCTGTAGCAATTTCGCTTTGTGGNAACCCATTGTAATAGAGGTCGCCTATCCCAATATGAGCTAGACCATCAAACTGGGTTCCAATCTGGCCGATCTCACCGCTAAAAATCTCTTCGTGCCAAGTCACTTGATTATCACCTAATGGACCAGACATTTGGGGTATTCGTAGACTAAAGTGGCGAGTGCCAAATAAGGGCATCACATCTTCATATGTTCTGCCTAATTCATAGACTTTTCCTGTTTTAATCAGACTCACAGCTTCTAAGACCTTCTCTGGTGTCAAANGGTTCAGTGCACCTCGTTGATCATCAGCTCCCCATACAGAAGGATACCATTTGTCTTCTTGAGAAACAGTCCACGCAGCCATTCCTACGACTAATCCAATTACTANAGAAACNANGACCAAAATTCTCGGTCGATTCTTTATTTTTCGTGACATAAGTTTTATCCTTTAGAAATTCAGAGTCTAATTACCCATTACTAGAANAATGTTATCAGTATTAACAACAATCTTCAATGGATCTTTCAGAATTCTTGATNCATTTATCTAGTGTTTGAAATGACGAACACCCGTAAAAACCATAGCCATATCATATTTATTAGCCATTTCAATAACCGCTTCATCACTAACGGANCCTCCAGGTTGAATAACAGCGGTTATTCCAGCTTTGCCCGCTGTTTCAACNCCATCGGGAAATGGAAAGAAAGCATCGGAAGCTAATACTGCNCCTATCGCTCGGTCCCCCGCTTTCCGAACGGCAATGATACTAGAATCAACGCGACTCATTTGTCCGGCTCCNATCCCAACCGTCTTCNTACCTTGTGCAAGTAAAATAGCATTTGATTTAACGTGTTTACACGCTTTCCAGCTAAAAAACAGAGATCTCATTTCGTCTTCAGTTGGCTTCCTNNTAGTAACCAATTGCANATCCTTTTCAGATAAATCATGGAAATCNGGGCTTTGCACCAAGATACCATTGGTAATGTTCCTAACGTGCAAAGCTGATTCATCATGTACCAACTCACCAGTAGCGAGAATTCTCCGAGTTTTTACACGCGAAAGTTGCTTTAAGGCTTCGCTGGTGAAACTGGGGGCGATAATCGCCTCAATTTTTATTCCAGCTTTGGCTTCTTCACGCAGCAAATTAGCTGTATTTAAATCTACTTTCTTATTGAATCCAACAATGCTTCCNAATGCTGATACACGATCACAATCAAGNGCATCAAGAAACGCTTGACCAAGGTNGGTATGAGTAGCTAGGCCACAAGGGTTATTATGTTTGATGANAGAACAAGTGGGATTGGGGAAGTCCTTTACAATTTCTAATGCTGCTTCCAAATCAAGCAANTTNTTATAGGATAAAGGTTGACCGTTTAATTGNTCTGACCATGCTACACATGGCACTGCAGAAGTTGGAGCACGATAAAAAGCAGCAGACTGGTGTGGGTTTTCCCCGTATCTCAAATCTTGCCATTTATTGTACTGAAGANCTAAAACTTCGGGCATGTTGACATCTTTCTGATCCAAGCCGGTAAGATAATTNGATATTGCCTTATCATACAGCGCAGTATGAGTAAATGCTGCCTTGGCCAAATCAAACCGAGATTTACTAGACAGACAACCGTCATTTTCGGTTAATTCGGCGATGACATCGGCATATTGTTGTGACGAGGTCAGAACAGCAACATCCTGATAGTTCTTGGCAGCAGACCTGATCATTGTGGGCCCCCCGATATCAATATTTTCAATGGCACTAGCAAGCTCAACATCCGGGTCAGAAACAGTCGCTTCAAAAGGGTAAAGATTGCAAACTACCATGTCAATCATTTGAATCCCATGTTCTTGTGTTTGAGCAATGTGATTGGAGTTTTCACGTAAGGCTAACAACCCNCCATGTATCTTTGGATGNAGCGTCTTCAAACGGCCATCCAACATCTCCGGGAAACCTGTATAGTCAGAAATATCACGTATATCAATTCCCGCTTCACGCAAACAANGAGCGGTTCCTCCTGTTGATAGAATTTCGATTTTATAGTCAGTAAGTTTTTTCCCCAATTCAACCAGATTCGTTTTGTCGTAAGTGCTAATTAAAGCACGTTTCATTTTTTTCATTTTGTTGTTTACTTTTTCTATCCCGTATAGTGGAATTATAATTGGCTAATAATATGAATAAGTTCTACAAAGAGATTTTATATATTCAATTCCAATGAGCNAGAGATCATGGTTTANGAAATTACAGCTGTTTGTCGGTTGTTTAGAAATCTCCATGATCTTTTTATTGTAAAATGAGATACGCATCATCGAAATGTAGAATATGAAAATGATAGTATTATATCCTTGTCATATTTTATTTTCATCAACTAAAATAATTAATATGGAACCATAGTAAAAAGTCTGATATGGATCGTATATGTTTACCTTCATTTCCAGATGCAGAAACATATACAGTATGGCACACATATAGGCGCATGCCATAAATAGTAATAATCACCNGACTCATGTACGAAGTATATAAAAACNTAGTGGATTTGTGTATATCATGAATTTTTAATAAGGGTTACGTATTATTATAATAAAAAAAAGGANACGAAAAGAATGCCAAGGGAACTAGTTGCTATTGCGCCAAGAACTCCTGTATTACGTGAGTATAAGGAACAACCTCTCAAATCAAATGAGCTAAGAATAAGAAGTATCTTCTCCGCGCCCAAACATGGTACAGAGCTTAGACCCTATCGTGCCAATACGAAAGATCAGACTTCGCCTTTTGATGGTCAAAAGCGCATTCATNTCGGAGAAGGAGGAGATCCCAAATTCCCGATTCGGTTGGGAAACATGGCAGTTGGNGAGGTTATCGAAGTTGGTCAGGAAATCACGTCTTTTCAGNTTGGCGACAAGGTTTTTGGTCACCTGCCAATCCGAGAAACACATACCGTCAATCAGGGACGNGTTGAGAAAGTTCCCGAGGGCATGTCAGCNGAGGCAATCGTGTATTCTGATCCTGCAGGTGTTGCGCTATGTGCAATTCAGGGAAGCCAAATATACCTTGGAACATCTGTGGTNATATTCGGATTGGGCGCTATTGGTCAGATGGCCTTACAACTAGCTCGTCTTCAAGGNGCAAGATGGATCGCTGTTTCTGATCCAATTCCAGTCAGACGAGAGGTGGCTAAGAATCACGGTGCGGATTTGGTAATAGACCCGATCATAGACGACGTAGGATTTATTGTGAAGGACCAAACTAAAAACGCTGGAGTTGATGTTTGCATAGAAACAAGCGGTAGTTATGCAGCTATGAATGATGCGCTTCGTGCAACTGCCTANGGTGGNAAAATTGTCTCCTCCGCTTATTACACTGGCGACTCCAGTGTATTAAGTTTTGAAGGCGAGTGGCACAGGAATCAATTGACAATCACGTCAACTCGTGATGTCAACAGCACGCTAAAAAACCATCCACTTTGGGATACTACTCGATTGCACGCAGAAGCTTTTNCTTTACTAAGAGAAGATAGGATTTCTGTAGATGGTCTCGTTTACCCAATTGTAAACTTTAGCCAAGCGGCAGAAGCATANCGCGTCATCGATGAGAAACCGGCAGAAAGCATTAAGCTGGGAATCGTAGAGGACGATTAAAANAAACGCTAACTCTGNATAAAGGATTTGCTTNGTTTGTTTGAGATCTANCGAAGGTTAGAAATTTTCTCAACCCAGGTATTGACGACCGCCTCAACCATAACCTGTCCGTGTNTAGCATTGGCGGTCCAGCTGTTTTTTTCTTCATCTTGGCGGCAGTACCAAGGTGCGTNATCATCCAATTGATCTTGTTCCACTAGTTCAGGGCAAGTAGCAAGAAGGAAAGATGTTTCGTTGTATCCAGCGTGGTCACCACCAGCTGGAGGGGAGGCAGGTGAAAGAATCATCGGCTGAACTTCAATCTGACTCCATACTGACCCAACTTCATCTTTCAAATTCTCATCCCCCCACCAACCACGAGGGTAGCCTTTTTCCAAAACTCCTTCAAAAGCTAATTCTGCCGAAGCTTTTTTGAAAGCCAAGGCCAATGGAGCCTCCATTCCTTGATGCATGATAATGACATAGATCTTTTTAAAACCCATTTGGCAAAAGTTCTTTAAGATTGCTTTGACATGATTGCCAAATGCGTTATAGTCAGGATCTATAGTTCCATCCTCGGGGCTACCTAGAGCATAACCAGTTGGACCATAATCAAAAGAAGGTGCAATGACAACATCAATTTCTTTGGCAATTCGGTCACAAATCTCTTCTACAATGATTGTGTCGTGACCAATTGCCATATGAGGACCATGAGTTTCAATACAACCAGCTGGCACAAGTAAAGGATAGCTCGAAACCACAGCTTTTTTTAATTGATACGGTCGCATGTGTTTTAAATACATGAGTATTTCCTTTAGTATGAGTTTTTTATAAGAGGACTAATCATTTTTTTTAAAAGTTAAAGATATTACTATTGCTTCTAATACATTCTTCATATTTTTATAAAACTCCCCAAATCGTATCATTATTCAATCGGAAAAAACTTTTCTAAATTAGCTTTATTCTTGCGTTCTTTCCTTGTTTAAATATTGCCATTACTCTTTCCTGACTACCCTAACCATTAGTGACCTCTCCGTAGTCATCTACAAATACAGGTGACAGATGAGACAAGAATCATTCTGCGGTCATGCTATATGTCGTTCCATCTGGAAGGGTATTTATCCATCCATTATCTGATTTTTCATAGACACACCGTAACTTTTCTCCTTCATTGCTATAACGATAAAACACTCACTGTTTCTCATCACTTAATTCTAGATAACTGGTCAATCAAACAAGAGAGGACTATAGGCTATACGGTACTTCACCTGAATCTGTCATCCCAACTTCATATATAATCTCGCGATATTCATCTTCTTCATTTTTATTACTACTTAAAGGAATAATAACGAAAACTAATATTCCAGTCCATATCAACCAAGGCCAATCACGTAATAACGATGACTACAGCCCTGAATGTTCATATATACCTAAGTCTGGATCGTCGCCACGATAGAAATTTTTGCCCATCAGATATTTAATTTCCAGTTCAATATCACGGATATAGATTTGAGACGTAATACCTGTGGCACGTTGAAGGAGCGATATTTGAAGTGTGTTTTCATCTTTTTTTGGCCATTGATCTTGATCTAATTTGTAGATGAACCAATAACCAGAGCCCGTTCGATAACGAGGG